>JASFUL010000090.1:0-13922 GCA_050050315.1 Gemmatimonadota bacterium | reverse complement strand
ACGAGGCCATCGAGGAGAGGAACCGGGCCCTCCGGGCCGAGTCGGAGCTGGTGCGAGAGTCCGGGGCGACCGTCGACTCCCACGTCCTCGTCTCCACCACCGCGTTTCGCGGCCTCGTGAGCGCCGCCGAGACGACCCGGGCCGCGCTGATGCTGGTGGGGTGGCCGGGCCACGGCCCCCGGGAGGCCGAGGAGGCCCTGGCCTGGTCCCTCGACCGGCACCTGCGGGCCCACCTCGTGCTCTTCAGGGAGGCCGGAGAGGTTCCGGCCAGGCGTGTCCTGGTGCTGGTGGACCCGGGGATCCACGGCGAGCTGGCCCTGCTGGTGGCGTCCCGCCTCACCGCCGCGTGGGACGCGGAGCTCACGGTGGCCACGCTCATCCCCCCCGACGCGGACGAAGAAGAGCGGATCCGCGCGGAAGGCGCGCTGGAGGCCGACGTCGGCGTCTCCATCCGTGCCGCCGTCCGTGCGATCCCGGGTGCCTCGCCCGTCGACGCCCTGGTGGCGGAGTCGGAACGGAACGACGTGATCGTACTCGGCGTGTCCGCGATGGGAACGGCGAACGCGGAGGACGCGGTGAAGCGCCTCGTCCCCGTGACGAGCTGCTCGCTCGTGCTCGTCCGAGCCCATCCGGAGGTCAGCCTGGAGACCCGGAGGAAGGCGTGAACGCAAGGAGACGGGACAGGGCCCCGGCCGCCCTGATCGTGGGGGTCTCGAACCCGGCCACGGCCGAGAGGCTCGTCCGCCTGGCCACGGTCCTGGCCGAGACCGGCTCGTGGACCCTCGTGTTGACCCACGTGGTCACCGTCGCCAACCAGATCAGCCTCACGACGGGGCGGGCCTCGCCGGAGGTGGTGCGGGCCAGGGACTTCCTGCAGGCGGTGCTCGACGGGACCGAAGCCGCCGGAGGGGAGATGAGGGCCGTGGTGGAGGTGGCGCGGAGCGTGGACGAGGGTCTGCTGGCCGCAGCCGAGAGCCGCCGGGCGAGCATGATCCTGGTCGGCTACTCCGAGGCGGAGGGCGAGGGTGGGGACGCGGGACTGGGAGAGGAGGAGTTCGACCGGATCATGCATCGCGTGGCCCGGAAGGCCGACGCGGACACCGTGGTGGCCAAGTTCCGGAAGGAGACCCTGCGGCGGGTGCTGGTCCCCCTGGCGGCCGAAGCCCCGCTCCAGACCACGGGCCTCATCTGTCGAGCCCTCTCCACCCTGCCCGGGAGCGAGCTGACCTTCCTGCACGTCGCGGCACCCGACGCCGACGTGCGGGCCGCGCGGGCTCGGCTGGAGGCGCGGCTGGCGGAAGCGGGCCTCGGCTCCGCCGAAGCCCTCGAGGTCCGGGTCGGAGAGGACCCCGTGGAGGTCATCGCCCATCAAGCAGGCGACTTCGACGTAACCATCGTAGGGCCGTCCGGCCGTCCCGGGTTGATGCACTCGATCTTCTCCAGCCGGGCGGAGAGGATCGCCGAGGAGACGCCCACCTCCGTGCTACTGGTCTGGAGTTGAAGGGGAGGCGCAAGGCCGACGACGTCACCGCCACGGCGCCTCCTGTACCTCGTCCCCCACTTCGAGGATGGGGTCCTTCTCGCCGATCATCTGCCAGCGCACGAGGACGGTGGGGATCACGCCCGCCGCGTAGAACGCGTCGAAGAAGCGCTTCACGGTGAAGTCGTCGCCCCACCGGAGCGCAGCCTCGGCCATGAGCTCCTCGATCTGGGCCTTGCCGGTCAGGTAGCTGGTACCGTACCCGGGCTGGCGCAGGTAGAGCTGCTGCTCGAAGCGCACCAGCTCGCCGTCGGGCAGCCATCCCCTGGGCGTCCACCTTCCCGCGAACTCCACGGCCTCCTCCATGTCGAACTCGCGGCCGTGGAGCATGAGCCCCGAGGTGGCCCGGGCCGCCCGCTGGGCGACCATGATCCAGACCAGCTCCCGGGCCCGGGGCGAGTTGTCGTCGAGGAGGCCGAGGTGCATGAACCACTCCTCGACCCCCGTGGCCAGCCCCTCGGAACGGTGGTCGAAGATGTTGTAGAGCGACGGGACCCGACGGATGGGACTCGGGTGCGGGTCCTCGCGCATGCGGGCGAGCTCGATCCAGTGGTGCATGTGGGGACGGAAGGCGTCCGGGTCCCGGTAGATGACCTCCTGGAAGAAGTTGCGGATCTCGCCGGGCTCGGCGGGGGTGAAGGAACCGCTCACGGCGGCCAGCGCCGGCTCCATCCACGGCTCGACGGTCTCGATCTCCTCCTCCCGGAGGAAGCGCATGTAGCGCTCCACGGACCGGTCCAGACGCCGGTCGTACTCCTCGGGGCTGGCGATCCGCTCCAGCTCCGGCAGGTCCCGGTTGTGGTTCTCCTCGAGGCGGAGCGACGTGTGGGCCCGGGCCAGCTCGCGGCGCATGAGGGTGCGCTGCTCCTCCCACGACCAGGGCGAGAGGTGGACGTTGTGCATGTACCAGGTGTACGCGTCCCGTCCCACGCCGGAGGGTCCCGTCTTTCCGGGCAGCTGGGCCTCCAGCCAGGCGGCGAACTCGTCCGAGGCGCGCGCGGCGGCGGCCAGGGTCCGGTCCAGCTGCGGGCTCGTGCCCGCCACCCGGTCGGCGTACGCCCGCAGGTCCGCCGCCTGGCCGTGGAAGGATCGCATGCCGGCGTGCCAGAGGTCACGGGCGTTGCTGCCTGCCAGGTTCTGCCGCGCCTGCTCCAGGACCCGGGGGATGGCGTCGAAGCGCCGGGTCAGCTCGGCGGCGTCCGCATCGGAGAGGGGGTGCTCGTACGTCCACGTGTCGATCCACCCGTGGATGACCGGTCCCTCGTGGGCGGGCACGTCGCTCTCGGCCGGGTACATCATGACGTAGAAGGCCGGGTCCCGGGCCCACGGGCGCCGGACCTTCAGGTCGAAGTCCAGCCCGTTCATCTCGGCGCGCACGAGGTGCCAGTCGATCTGCTCCTCCACGGGCCAGCCGTCGATGTCGAAGGCCCACAGGCGGTCCTTCCACGCCCGTAGCTCCCGCTGCTGCCGTGCCATGGCCGGGGCCGTGTAGTCGGGCACGCCGTCCACGAACGCCGGGCGCTCGAACGCCCGCCACTCCCGGAAGAGGGTCGCGAGGTCGTCGTAGGAGGACTGGGCGTCGAGGGCGGTGGGCGTGGCGGTCATGAGGGCGGCCAGGAGGAGGGGGATGGGGCGCGTCATGGCGAGGTCTCCGGGAGGCGGGACGGGCGGCATGGGCGAGAATGTCCAGAGAGCGGGCGGTCGGCAAGCGTCGCGGGAAGCGACCCCGGGCCAGGACCGGACGGCTCGCCCGCCGGTGGCACGGTCGGCACGGGGGACGGTAGCATTAGGCGTTCCAGGTCAGCCCCTCGCTCCCCGGCCCTTCTTGAACGTCGTCTCCCAAGCGCTCACCTACGCCCGCTTCCTCCGGGGCTTCCCTGGCTATTTCGGCGAGACGCTGACGCTGGAGAAGGCGCGCGATGTCGTCCGCTCACGACTTGGCCGGAGGGAAGAGAACCTGCTGGAGATGGGAGAGCGACTGTTCTTCGGGCTGGACGGAAGCCCGTACCGACCCCTCTTCGAGCTCGCGGGCTGTTCGTACGCCGACTTCGAAGCCCTGGTCGAGGATCGGGGGGTGGAGGGCTCCCTGGAGGCGCTGCGGAGGGAGGGCGTCTACTTCACCTTCGAGGAGTACAAGGGCCGCCAACCGGTGGTCCGGGCCGGAAGGGAGATCCCGGTCGAGGAAGGCCAGTTCGACAACCCGTGGCTGACCCACTTCTTTCGCACGTCCACCAGCGGCTCCACCGGACGGCCTACCCGGACCTCGACCGGTCTCGCGCACCTCGAAGTGTTGTCCCAGCTACGCATGCTGCTCCTGGACGCCCACGGTGTCCTGGACTTTCCGTACTCCGTGTGGCGCCCGGCGCTCCCCTCCGGAAGCGGGCTCAACAACATCATGCGCCAGGGGCGTATCGGCCGCCCGGTGGATCGCTGGTTCACACCGCTGGTCCCGGGCCAATACGAGCCTGCGCTCAAGTACAAGCTCGCCACCGAGGCCGCCGTCGCCACGGGACGGGCCTGCGGCGTCGATCTGGTGCGACCGGAGCCGGTCGCCCTGGACCGGGCGATCGTGATCGTGCGCTACCTGGCGGACGCGGTTCGCCAACGCGGGGGGGCCTGCATCAGCACCACGGTCAGCTGCGGATTACGGATCGCCCTGGCGGCCAGGGAGGCCGGCATCTCCCTCGGGGGCGTCTTCCTCCTCGTGGCGGGGGAGCCTGCGACACCGGCCAAGGTCCAGGGGATGAGGGACTCGGGGGCCGCGGTCTTCACCGACTACGGCTCCGCCGAGACGGGCCGGGTGGCGTTGGGCTGCGCCCGTTCGGACGACCCCACCGACATGCACGTCGCCACCGACACCGCTGCGCTGGTGCTCTTCCCCCGCACCGTGCCCGACTCGGGCGAGACCGTGCATTCGATCCACATCACGTCCCTCGTCCCCACGATGCCCAAGCTCCTCCTGAACCTGGAGCTGGACGACTTCGGCGAGATGGAGGATCGCGAGTGCGGATGTCCGCTCGGACGGCTGGGCTACCGCACCCACCTGCGGAACGTGCGGAGCTTCCGGAAGCTCGTCGGCGAAGGCGTCACCCTCATCGGAAGCGACATGGTCCACATTCTCGAGGACGTGCTGCCGAGACGTTTCGGGGGATCACCCCTCGACTACCAGTTGGTCGAGGACGAGGACGAGCGAGGCTTCACCCGACTGAGCCTGCACGTCCATCCCCGGGTCGAGATCGGACGGGAGGACGAGGTGATCTCGGTCCTGATGGAGGCGCTGGGACGTACGAGCGTCGCCGCGGACATGGCCCGCGCCTACTGGGCCGCGGCCGACTCGTTCCGGATCGTACGCGAGGCACCGCGCGTCTCTGCCCGGGGCAAGCAGACGCATCTTCGTCGAGTCGGCCAGGGATGACCCGCATGAAAGACCCGCCGGATCACACCGGTGCTTCTTCGATGCCCCGACGCCGGGCGTTGGGGCTGCTGGCCGCCTGCTGCGGCACCTGGATCCTGGATCCCGGAAGGGTCGCGGCCGCCCGGACCCGTCCGGGCTGCCCCTCGCTGCGAGGTCGTCGGGTATCGTGGCTGGTCGGCTGGAGCCCCGGGGGCGGGTACGACATCTACTCCCGCCTGATCGAGACCTCGCTGGAGCGCATCCTGGAGGCCGAGGTGGTCGTCGAGAACGTTCCGGGAGCCTCGGGTATCGTCGCGGCGCGGCGGATCTCCACCGCCCGCCCCGACGGGCGCACCCTGGGCATCCTGAACGGCATCGGCCTGCTCCTGGCACCCTACACCAATCTCGGATTCGCCCCGGATCTGGAAGACGGCTTCACCGTCCTCGGTCGCGTGGTTCGCCACCAGCAGGCCCTGGTGGTGGGGCCCGGGCTCGGTGTGGACCGCATCGAAGAACTGGTGCGAGTCGGACGCACCCGACCCTTGATCCTGGGAGCCACGGGGCCGACGACGGTCAACGTGTTGCTCGAGGCGATGCTCGGGTCGTTCTTCGGAATCGAGGTGCGTCTCGTGCTCGGCTTCCCGGGGAGCCAGGAGCTGCTCACCGCCGTCCTGCGCGGCGATCTGGACGGCGCGGTCATCGCGGAAGAGAGCGCGCAGACCTTCGACGAGATCAGGTCCGTCCTCCGGTTCTCGTCTCCCGACGGGTCGACCGACCGGGGGTCCACGCTGACGGGTCCATCCGGGGTGATCGCGTCGATGCCCGAGCTCTTTCCGGACCCGGAGCGGGCGCGCCTCGATGCCGAGGGGCTGGCGGGGCTGATGGCCGTGGGTCGGCTCGTCGCCGGACCTCCCCGGCTCCCTCCGGAGTTGCGGGATTGCCTCGGCGCGGCCATCGAAGGTGCGCTGGCCGACGAGGCCACGCGCAGGCGCGCGAGCTCGGCCGGGCGGACCCTCGAGCCCGCCGACGCCCGGGAGGTCCTCCGCCACATCCGGGCTGCCCGCCTGGCCCTCCCCCGCTACGCCCAGGTGATGATCCAGGCGGTCGAACGAGCCGCGGGTTGACCATTGGGCGCTGAACCGAGCCTGATCTCGATCGGCGAAGCGGCCTGGAGTGGGCTGCTGATCGTGCTCTCCTGGCCCAACCTGCTCTATCCGATCGCCGGTACCCTGCTGGCCATGTGCGTGGCCGTGCTCCCCGGCGTCAGCGGAGCCACGTTGTTGGCCCTGGCGATTCCGCTCACGTTCTCGTGGGAGCCGATCCCCATCCTGCTGCTGTTCGGCGCGCTGGTGGGCGGCGCCACCTTCATGGGCTCGGTCACGGCGATCCTGTTCAACATTCCCGGTGCCGCACCCAACGCGGCCACCGTCCTGGACGGCTATCCGATGTCCCGGCACGGACAGGCGCGGACGGCGCTCGGCTGCTCCGCCGCGTCCTCCGCGCTCGGTTCGACGGTGGGGGTGGCCGCGGTGATGCTCTCGATCCCGGTCGTCGCCCGGCTGATCCGCCAGGTGGGCCCGCCCGAGCTCCTCATGCTCTCCATCTGGGGGCTGGTGAGCGTGGCGGTGGTGATCCGAGCCTCGCTGGTGCGCGGTCTCGCCACGGCCGGGCTGGGTTTGATGGTGTCCTTCGTCGGATTGGATCCCTCCACCGCCCAGGAGCGCTACACGCTGGGTACGCTCTACTTGCTGGATGGCCTGCCGCTCATCCCGGTCTTCGTGGGCATCTTCGCGGTGGCCGAGATCGTCGATCTGATGGCCAGCGGGCGACGCACGATCGCGGATAACCCGGGCAGCGTCCAGATGGGCGGAAGCCTGACGGAAGGGATCGGCGCGGTCCTGCGGCACCGGTGGCTCTTCCTCAAGAGCGCCCTGATCGGCACCGTGGTGGGCTTCGTTCCGGGTCTGGGCGGCACGGTGGCGGCGTTCGTCGCCTACGGCGAGGCCGCGCGGTCGGCGGGGCCGGACGGCCGCTTCGGACAGGGCGACATTCGCGGCGTGCTGGCTCCCGAGGCCGCCAACGACGCCAAGGACGGCGGCTCGCTCCTGCCCGTCCTGGCCTTCGGGGTGCCCGCCAGCACGGGTACGGCGCTCCTGCTGGCCGCCCTGCAGATCCATGGAGTCACACCGGGAGCGGAGCTGATGACCGGGCGCCTCGAGCTGGTGTTCGTGTTGATCTGGTCCCTCTTCCTGTCCAACTGGATCACGTCGCTGCTGGGGCTCTCGGTCGCGACCCCCCTGTCCCGGCTCACCCGGGTCCGCACGACCCGGTTGATTCCGCTCATCCTGGTCCTGTCCGCCCTGGGCGCGTTCAGCTATCGGGCTCGTCTGGAGGACGTGTGGGTCGCCTTCGGGTTCGGAGCCCTGGGATACTTCATGAAGCGGTACGGCTGGCCACGCATCGCTTTCGTGATCGCCCTGATCCTGGGCCCGCTGTTCGAGTTGAACCTCAATCTGTCGCTCCGCCTGCATCGCCTCGGACGGATCGACCTGTGGACGCATCCCAGCATCCTCATCGGGACGGCCCTGCTGGTCGCCACGGTTTCACTGCCCGCGTTCAGGCGGGCCAGGGGGCGGCCCTCGTGAGGCCCGCCTTCAGCGTGGCGTTGTTCGGAACGTCGGTCCTGTTCCTGATCCGGACGCTCGCCCTCGGCCCGCCCGCCCGCCGGATCCCGCTCGTGGTGGCCGTCCCGCTGGTGCTGCTTCTGGCGGTCGAGACTTTTCGGGAGCTCCGGGGCCACGAACCGTCGGGGAGGGACCGGCCCGCGGCGGCTCGGGCCCTGGCGTGGACGCTCGCGTTGCCACTCTCCATCGTCCTCCTGGGCATGGTCGCTGGACCTGCATTCTACGTCCTGGCGTACCTGCGGATACGTGGAGGGGAGGGCAGGCGGACGGCCGCGCTGGGCGCCCTCGTCACGGCGGTGGCGATGATGGTGGTGGTGGGACACCTCTTGCACATGTCGGCTCCGCAAGGCCTTCTGATCGCGCCGTTCCTTCGGTGATCCCGCCCGGGGGCCCCGCTCGTCCGGCCGGGCGCAATTCCGATCGGCCCAGGCGGGTCCACCACTCCCCGATCGCCGGTCGGGGAGCCAAGTACCTGGGTGTATCGGCGCGGCCGCCCCCGGCCGCTTCCCCCGTCGACGGTGTCGTCCTGAGGCTCCGGAGTGGTACACTGTCTTCATGCGACCTGGAGAGGCGTCGATCGTGCGGGCCCTCGCTCCGCTGGTGCTCCTGACGGCGTGCGCGGGCGGCCATTCGGGGGGTGTCGGCGCTGGTGGGGAAGCCGGGCCGGATCTGCGCGTCGTGAGCTACAACGTCCGCTACGGCACGGCCGACGACGGCCCGGATTCGTGGGAACACCGCCGGGATCTCGCGCTGCGGGTGATCGCCGAGGTGGGGCCGGACGTCGTGGGAATCCAGGAAGCTCTTCGCTTCCAGCTCGACGAGATCGCGGCGGCCTTCCCCCGGCTGGGTGAGGTCGGGGTCGGTCGGGACGACGGCGACGAGGCCGGCGAATACTCGGCGATCCTCTACGACCGAACGCGGTTGGAACTCCTCGACGAGGATACGTTCTGGCTCTCCGACACGCCCCTGGAGATCGCGTCGACGAGCTGGGGGAACTCCATCCCACGCATCGTCACCTGGGCCCGGTTCCGTGACCGGCGCGCCGGACGGAGCTTCTACGTGTTCAATACCCACTGGGACCACGAGTCCCAACCGTCCCGGGAGCGCAGCGCGGAGCTCCTGCTGGAGCGGATCGCCCGGCGGCCGGACCCCGGGGACCCGGTGCTCGTCACCGGCGACTTCAACGCCGGCGAGGAGAACCCGGCCTTCCTGGCCCTGCTGGAAGGGGGGCTCACCGACACCTTCCGCGAGCTTCACCCGGGAGCCACGGACGTCGGCACGTTCCACGGCTTCGGGGGGGATCGGAACGGTGCGAAGATCGACGCCGTGCTCGCGTCGCCGGGCTGGCGTACGCGAGGGGCGTGGATCGTCACCTCGAACGAGGATGGCCGGTATCCGTCGGACCACTTTCCCGTCGCGGCGGTGGTGGGGTACCGGGGCGGCTGACCGGTCCGCCGTCCCCGGGCCGGAGCCTCGCCACACGGACAGCGGTCCCGTACCATCCGCCGTGGATCATCCCACGGACGAGGGGACGGCCGGCGCTCGCGGCGACGCTCCTCCTCGGCCAGGACCCGACCACCGACGGCGGGCGCGGGCGACCCGCCGGAGATTCCCGGGCGGACAGCCTCATGAGAACGTCGACGCAGTCGCATGGCCCTCGGGCGCTCCTGCTGCCCATCGTCCTCCTCCTGACCTGGGCGGCCCCGCCATCCGAGGTGGCCGCCCAGGGGAGCCCGGCGGACACGGTGTCCGTGTCGTCCTGGCTCGTGCTCGGACCGGTCACCACGCCCCTGCCGGTCTTCCACGACTCCGACGAGGGCCAGTACGGGCCCGGCGACCTCCTCGACGCCGAGACCCTGGAGATCGATGACCTCTGGCCGGCCGCGGGAGAGGTCGTCGTCTGGCCCCAGTCGGGAAGCACGCGGTGGACCGTGCGCGCCGCGGCGGAGGGGGCGCTCACGCTCGGGAGCCCCGACGCGGGGCTGGGGGAGGCCTACCTCGCCGCCTTCGTCGACACCGACCGTTTCACGAAGGCGCAGCTGATCTTCTCCTCCGGCGCGGCGGCGAGGGTGTATCTCGACGGCGAACGGGTCGCCGAGCGCTCCCCGGGGACCGACCCGCCGACCACGGCCGACCTCGAGCTCGTCCCGGGGAAGCACCTGCTGGCGGTGCGGACGGTCGCCGGAGCCGGGAACGACGAGTCGGGCTGGACGGTCGAGGCGAAGCTGGTGCCGTCGGACGCCGCCGCCCGGGTGGAGCTCTCGACCGACGCTCGGCGCGCCCTCCGCCTCGCGGACCTCCTCGACACCGAGGTGGTGAGCGGCGTGCAGGCTTCGCCCGACGGGACGCTCGCCGCCCTGACGTTCCAGCAGCCCGCCGTCCCGGCCGAGGACCGGGAGACCTGGCTGGAGATCCGGCGGGTCGCGGACGGCTCGGTCGTTCGCAGCTTCAGGGGGATCGGCGACGTGTCGGGCTTCCAGTGGGGACCCGAGGCGGGGCGCTTCGCCTACGTCAGCCGCGACGGCCGCGAGGGGACGCTGTGGGCGGGTCGTCTGGACGGCGGGGTCCGCGCGGTGCTCCAGGGCGTCGAGGGTCTGGGGAGCTTCCTGTGGCTACCCGACGGCAGCGGCTTCATCTACTCGGTGGCGGTGGAGGGAGAGCTCACCCACGACGAGGCAAAGCGACTCCGTGGGCTGCAGGATCGGTGGACGGGCTGGCGGGACCGCAGCCACCTGTATCGGGTCGCCCGGGACGGCGGCGCCACGCAGCGCCTCACGGCGGGGGACGAGAGCACCGCACTCCACGACGTGAGTCCCGACGGTGAACGGGTCCTTTTCTCCCGGAGTCGCTTCACGACCGACCGCCCCTTCGAGGAGACGGAGCTGTGGGAGCTCGATCTGGCCACCCTCGAGGCCGAGCGGCTCGCCACCTACCCGAGCGGCGGCTCCCCGGTCTACGCGCCCGACGGCGACCGGATCGCGCTCACGGCCGGTCCTTCCGCCTTCGACGGCGTGGGCGACGTGCTTCCCGAGGGCGTGATCCCCAACGACTACGACACCCAGCTCTTCATCCTCCACCGGGGCGGCGGCGTCGAGTCGGTCACCCGGGACTTCGACCCCGCGGTCGGATCCGTCTCGTGGTCCGGGGTGGACGGGATGATCTACCTGACCGCCCAGGACTCGGCCTACTCGCGGCTCTTCCGCCTCGACCCGGAAGCCGGGACGTTCGAGCGGATCGAGACCGGAGTGGAGGTGCTGGGCGGGGTGAGCCTGGCCCGGAACGCCCCGGTGGCCGTCTATGGCGGCTCCGGAGCGGGCGTTCCGCCGGAGGTCCTGGCGACCTCGCTGGAGGGGACCGGCGATCCCCGGCTCCTCACGACTCCCGGCGAGGAGCGCTGGGCTCGGGTGGAGGAGCCACGGGTGGAGGCGTGGAGCTTCCGGGCCGAGGGGGGCACGATCAACGGGCGTCTCTACTACCCTCCCGGCTTCGCCGAGGACGAGACGTACCCGCTGATCGTGAACTACTACGGCGGCACGGTGCCCATCTCCCGGAGCTTCGGAGGACGCTACCCGGCCGAGCTGTGGGCGGCCCTCGGATACGTGGTCTTCATCCCCCAGCCCAGCGGAGCCACCGGCTTCGGCCAGGCCTTCTCGGCTCGCCACGTCAACGACTGGGGCGAGCGCGTGGCCGCCGAGATCATCACGGGCACCGAGCGGCTCCTGGCGGAGAAGCCCTTCCTGGACCGGGACCACGTCGGGTGCATCGGCGCGTCGTTCGGGGGCTTCATGACCATGCAACTGGTCACGAAGACCGACCTCTTCGCCGGCTGCGTCGCCCACGCGGGGATCAGCTCGATCTCGTCCTACTGGGGCGAGGGATGGTGGGGATACGCGTACAGCGCGGTCGCGACCGCCGAGAGCTACCCGTGGAACCGGCCGGACCTCTACGTGGAGCGGAGCGCGCTCTTCTCCGCCGACCGGATCACCACGCCGCTCCTGCTGCTGCACGGCACGGCCGACACGAACGTGCCCCCGGGCGAGAGCGAGCAGCTCTATACGGCCCTGAAGCTCCTGGACCGGGAGGTTGAGTACATCCGAATCCTGGGCGAGAACCACCAGATCTTCACCTACCCCAAGCGGAAGCTGTGGGCGGAGACGATCGTGGCGTGGTTCGAGCGGACGCTGAAGGAGCGGGACGCGTGGTGGGACGAGCTGTGGCCGGAAGGAGGGTGAGGCGGCCCCCGGGCCACGTCTCCGTCCACGCGGGGGCACCGCGGAACCCGCCGAGCCCGCGGCTCGTAGGCTGGAGTGCCGGTCCCGCAACCACTTCGAGGATGGATACCGTCATGCGAGCTTCCCGTGCCCCGCGCATTCCTCCCAGCGTCGTCGGCGCTCTCATTCTCGTGTCGGTGGCGGGTCCGGTGGCAGCCCAGTCGCTCTACACGCCACGGGCGATCGAACGCACCTACGATCGGGGCACCCGATCCCTCGACGGCAATCCCGGTCCGGCCTACTGGCAGAACCGTGGCCGATACACCATCGCGATTCGCGCCAGTCCGCCGGACCGGAACATCGAGGGGACGGAGACGATCACCTACTTCAACGACAGCCCGGACACGCTGTCCAACCTGGTGATCCGTCTCTTCAACAACATCCACAAGCCCGGCGCACCGCGGAACGGCGGCGCGCCGCCGGGCTTCCTGACGTCCGGCGTGCACATCCGTTCCTTCACGGTGAACGGCGAGTCCCGCCCCTGGGCCGACAATCCGCGCACCTTCACCGTGGCGAGAGTCCGCCTTCCACGGCCCCTGATGCCGAGGGACTCCGTCCGGCTCGGATTCGACTGGGACTGGGATGTCTCGGTCGAGCCCGGGCGCGAGGGGAGCATCGACTCGACGACGTTCTATCTGGCCTACTTCTACCCCCGGGTGGCGGTCTACGACGACTACGACGGCTGGGACACGATGGACCACGCCGGCCACGAGTTCTACAGCGATTTCAACGACTACGACGTGACGGTCACCGTCCCCGGCACCTATGCCGTGTGGGGCACGGGCACGTTGGCCAACGCCGACGCGGTGCTGCAGCCGGCGGCGCTCGGACGATACCGGACCTCCATGACCTCCGACACGACCGTCGTGGTCGGCACCGGCGAGGAGATCCGTGCCGGAACGATCACGACGCCGAACCCGACCAACGAGTGGCATTTCACGTCCTCGAACGTGCCGGACGTGGCCTTCGGGCTCAGCGACCACTACGCCTGGGAAGCGGCGAGCGTCGTGGTCGAGGACGCGACCGGCCGGCGAGTGAGCGCGCAGGCCGCGTACAGCGACGACGCACCCGACGTCCACGAGATGGTGGGCCACGTGCGCCACTCGCTCGACTTCCTCTCCCACCAGTGGCCCGGCGTTCCCTATCCCTGGGAGAAGATGACGGCGTTCGAGGGCGGCGCGGGGATGGAATACCCCATGATGGCCAACGATCAGGCCTACGACGACCCGGCCTTCTCCCTGTTGGTGGTGGCCCACGAGATCGCCCATACGTACATGCCGTTCTACATGGGCATCAACGAGACACGATACGCCTTCATGGACGAAGGCTGGGCCACCACGTTCGAGTACCTGATCAACTCCCAGGACATGGGCGTGGAGCGCGCGTCCGAGGTCTTCAAGGCGTTCCGGGTGAACAACTGGGCGCAGAGCACGACGCCCGTTCAGGACCTGCCCATCATCACACCGGCCGACGTGCTAACCGGCGGCGCCTACGGCATCAACGCCTACGGCAAGCCGGCTCTGGGATATCTCGCCGTCAAGGACATGCTGGGCGACGACCTCTTCCGGCGGTGCCTGCACGCGTACGTGACGCGCTGGAACGGCAAGCACCCGACACCGTGGGACTTCTTCTACACGTTCGACGACGTGGCCGGCCGCCCTCTCGACTGGTTCTGGAGCAACTGGTTCTTCAGCAACCACTACATCGACCTGGGCATCGGGACCGTCGACCGGACCGGCGATGGATATGCCATCGCGGTGGAGAACGTCGGTGGGATGGCGGCGCCGTTCGATCTCGTGCTGACCTGGGCGGACGGCACCACGACGCGGCAGCACCAGACCGCGGCGGCCTGGCGAGCGGACCCGGCGCGAGTCACGGTGACCGTTCCGGCGGCCGGAGCCCTTCGAGCCGCGCGGATCGACGGCGGGATCTGGGTCGATGCCGACGCGTCGAACGACGGTTGGGAGGGTAGCTGACGCGCTCCGATCCTTTACGAAGGGCTCCCGGAGCGCGCCCTGAACTTCCGCCGGTAG
>JASFUL010000089.1:0-14065 GCA_050050315.1 Gemmatimonadota bacterium | reverse complement strand
CAACGCCGACGTGGGTCCGGAGACGACGCGAGAGTTCGAGTTCGGCTTCGATGCGTCCATGTGGCGCGGCCGCCTCGGCATCGAGGCGACGTACTACGACGCCGAGACGAGCGACGCGCTCGTGGGCCGTCCGCTGCCGGCGTCCGAGGGCTTCACGGCCGACCGGATCGAGAACGTCGGCTCGCTCAAGAACACAGGCTGGGAGTTCCAGCTCACGGGCGGGCTGTACCGCAGCGCCGCGATCGACTGGCGCGTGCGGGCCAACATGTCCTTCCTGGACAGCGAGGTTCTCGACCTCGACGGGGACCCGACCAACGACGCCGACAACCCGACGTCGATCTATACGGGCCTCAAGTCCGAGATCCGCGAGGGCGAGCAGTTCCCGGTCTACATCGGTCGGGTCGTGACGAACCCGAACGACTTCGCGGAGCCGGAGGTCGAGAGCGACGCGGTCATCGGGCCGGTCTACCCGACCACGCTTCTGGGCTTCGGCACCACGCTGAGCCTCGGCGAGAGCGTGACGATCGACGCCCTCCTGGAGCACCAGGGCGGGCACTACCTGCCCAACTACACGGGCTACCAGAACGCCCGCCGCGGCGTGTGGACCGACTGCTACGACATCCAGGAGAAGATCGTCGCCTACCACATCGACGGGAACACGAGCGCCCTGGACGACGTCCCGGCCCTGATGCGCGCGCGCTGCGCCATCGGCGGCGGCGTCGACGGCGGCTACAACTCCGACTACTGGGTCGAGCCCGCCGACTTCTGGAAGCTCCGGAACATCTCGCTGAGCTGGCGCCTGCCGTCCGACCTGCTGCGCGGGCTCACCCGCAGCGCGACGGTCACGGTGGCCGGCCGCAACCTGTTCACGTCGACCGACTACTCGGGCACGGATCCCGAGGTGCAGGACTACGTCGACCAGAACGGCGCCATCTTCGAGGGCGGCGCGTTCGGCCGACGCGACTACTACCAGATCCCGAACCCGCGGACGTTCATTCTGACGTTCCGCGTGGGCTTCTGATGAGGAGGAAGGAGACCGACATGCGAAAGACGAGAATGCTGTCCGTCGTCGCGATGCTGGCGGTCCTTCCGCTGGTGGGCTGCGGGGATATCCTCGACGTCGAGGCCCCCGGCCGCATCGCCGACTCGGACCTGAACAGTGAGACCGCCATCCCCGGCCTGGTGGCCGGGATGGCCTACGACCTCAACAGCGCGTACGATGCCACGCTGCAGGACGTCGCCATCTTCGACGGCGAGCTGTGGCACGGGGGCTCGTACGACTTCGCCGACCTCCCCCGGGGCATCGTCGTGCCCGAGGACTGGAACGGCGAGTGGGACCAGATGCAGCAATTCCGCTGGACGTCGGAGAGCGGCATCGAGCGGATCCGCGAGCTCCTCGACGAGGGCCGGTTCTCGCGCAGCCCCTACGCCGCCCACGCGCACCTGTTCGCGGGTATCGCCAACCGGACGCTCGGTGAGCTCCAGTGCGAGTCCGTGGTCGACGGCGGACCGGCGATCCCCAACACGCAGCACTTCACCCGGGGAATCCAGTACCTGGACGCCGGCATCCCCATCGCACAGGCGGCCGACCAGGACGACCTGGTAAAGGCGATGTACGGCGTTCGCGCGTCGCTGAAGGCGTGGACCGGCGACTGGTCCGGCGCGGTGCAGGACGCCATGGCCGTGCCGATCGGCTTCGATTACGACGTCGTGTTCAGCGCGGCCAACCAGAACGACCTGCAGTACGAGACGTTCCAGCGGCCCGAGTTCTCCGTGTGGAACACCGAGTTCGAGGATCACCCGGACGACCCCCGCGCGCCGTGGCAGATCGTGTACAACGCCGACGGCAGCGTGGCGACCGGGGCCAACGGGGCCGACCCGTTCTACCAGCAGCTCAAGTACACGACGGCGGACGCGAACGTCCCCGTGGTGAAGGGTACGGAGATGCTGATGCTCAGGGCCGAGGCCGCCCTCCGGGATAGCGATATCTCCGGCGCGTACGAGCTGATGAACGAGGCCCGCGCGTACTACGAGATGGACCCCCTGGAGGAGGCGACCACGATGGAGCAGGCGTGGGACGACCTGCACTTCGAGCGGGGCGCCACGACGTGGCTCGAGATGCGTCGCCTCTGGGACCTCCGGCGCTGGTACGACGAGTCCGGACCGGCGCACCACGACTTCCTGGAAGGTCGGGACAAGTGCTTCCCGATCGCCGACTCCGAGCTGTCGTCGAACCCGAACCTGGGTTGATCCGACGCGGCTGAGTCGAGCTGGACGAGCTGCACCGGCGGGGGTGGCCTTCGGGCTGCCCCCGTCGTTTCTTTCGCCGTCGTCGGTGGAGGGTCTGCGTATCAAACAGACGGCCCCGTTCGTATATTCCCCGGGAAACGGGCCGCCGCGGAGACGCGGGGCGAGCCCGAAGGTGCGCCGCGCGAGCGCCGCGGTCGCGCGCTCCCCGTCCAGGTGCCATCATCATCTTCGGACGCTCTGTGAGGTGAGAAGACCATGAGAGAAGTCCTCCCGTCCCTGATCCTCCTGCTGGCCGTGGGTACGGTCGGCTGCTACAACCACAGGGTCGTGCCCCTCGACGAGGTCCGTGCGGGGAGCGAGGTCCGGGTGCGCGTCAGCACCGACGAGGCCGAGCGGCTCGAGCGGGAGGCACAGGTCCCGGATCGGGTCTTCCGCGCGGAGGTCCTCGAGGCCGAGCCCGACGCGCTCCTGCTCCAGCTTCCGGTGCCGGGATCGGGTCTGAATGGTTCGGAGCCGATCTACAATCGCGTGCGCATCCCGTCGGGTGAGATGCTCGAGGTGGAGGTCCGCGAGCTCAGCAAGCCGAAGACGTTCGGGTTGATCGGCGTGGGCGTGGCGGCGGTGGCCTACGCGACCCTCCGGGCGTTCGAGAGCACGGACGATCCGGACACCGAGGGCAAGGAGCCGGGTGAGCCCACACGGGCCAGGGTGAGGATCCCCCTGCTGGGCTGGAGATGGTGAAGCTCCTCAGAGGCCCGCGGCGGACCTGACCTCGGCCAGGATGCGGCGGGCCTGCTCCACGGGGACCGTCTGGCTCTCGGTGGGCGGGAAAAGGCTTCCCTGGCGCACGCCCCCGCCGTTGAGCGAGCCGTAGGCTCCCCGGACCATGAAGCCGGCACGACGGAGCCGCTGCCCCGCCTGTTCCAGCGTCTCGGCCCGCTCCCCCGTCGCGTCACGCTGGGCGCGACGCACCGCCGCGGTGGCCTCCTCGATCTCCCCCATGAGCGCGAGGGCGTCGAGCAGGAACCGCTCGCGGTCGCGGTACTGGGTGGCGGTGAGGTCCAGCTCGGGGTCGCCCCGGACCTCGACGGGCTGCGAGAGCGTCTGGCCCCGGGCGTCGAGCGTCACCGTGTAGCTCCCGGGGGACACGAACGGACCGCGGAAGTCCGTTGGTCGCGGCAGTCCCGGGTCGTCCCACGGCTGCCAGGTCTCGACCTGGTCGTTGTCCATCCCGTGCCGGAGGTCCCAGGTGACCCGGTGCACCCCCTGGCCGGAGGGCACCCGCATCTCCCGGACCGTGGCTCCCGCCGCGTCGGTCACTCGCAGCGTGGCGTTCCCCCCTCCCGCGCCGAGGCGGTACGTGACGTAGACGCCGTCCGGCGGGTTCACGCCGTGCCACTCCGCGTTGCCCCGGTAGGACGTGTCCTTCCAGTAGTGGAAGAGGGTGCCCGGGGCGATCTCGAACAGGTGTGCCGGTCCCGCCACGGCGTCGGCCGTCCACGCGGCCAGCGGACGCGTGTCGTCCACGATCCAGATGCTGCGGCCGTGGGTGCCGAGCACGAGGTCCTTCTCGCGTGGGTGGACGACGATGTCGTCGTACGCGGTCGTCGGGACGCCGGGCAGCTTCGCCCACGTCGCGCCGGCGTCGGTCGAGACGAACGCCGCGTGCTCGGTGCCCAGGAAGACCACGTCCGGGTTGTCCGGGTGCTCGGTGAGGGCGTTGACGGAGCCGGTGGGAAGCCCCCGGTGCCGGGACTCCCACGTCCTGCCGTAGTCCTCCGTGTGATAGACGTACGGTGAGAAGTCACCGTCCCGGTGGGCGTCGAACGTGGCCCACGCAACGCCCGGGCCCGCGGTCGAGGCGTGGATCCGGCTCGGATAGGTGCCGGCCGGGAGACCCGGCACGTTGCCCGACACGTCGGTCCAGGTTCCGCCCCCGTCGCGGCTGACCTGGAGGTTGCCGTCGTCCATCCCGACCCACAGCACGTCCGGGTCGACGGGCGACTCGTCCAGCGTGACGGCCTCGCCGTAGCTGCCGGTCCCGTCGTTGGGCGAGATGGTCATGTCGGCCCCGAGGACGCCCATGATCCGGACGGTATCGCGGTCCACCTGCTTGCTCAGGTCCGGGCTCCGCTCCCAGGTCTCGCCCCGGTCCCGGCTGATGAAGAAGCGGTTGCCCGCGACGTAGACCGTCGACGGGTCGTGACGGGACACCATCAGCGGGCTGGTCCAGTCGAAGCGGTACTCGTCGCCCTCCGGGGCCGGCGGCGCGATGTCGAGCATGTCGCCGGTCTCGGTGTCCAGGCGCGAGTAGCTGCCGTCGTTCGACGCCCCGTACGCGTAGCGGGGGTCGGTCGGGTCGACGCTCCAGAACATCCCGTCGCCGTAGCCGATCTGCTGCCAGTCGTCGTCGACGACGCCGATCCAGCGACGCGTCTCGTTGGGCGCCATCCACGAGTGGTTGTCCTGCATGCCCCCGTAGACCCAGTACGGGTCGCGCATGTCCACCCCGAT
The DNA here is from genome assembly GCA_050050315.1 of Gemmatimonadota bacterium. GTDB lineage: Bacteria > Gemmatimonadota > Gemmatimonadetes > Longimicrobiales > Gaopeijiaceae > JASFUL01. The sequence continues at coordinate 9,301 of JASFUL010000089.1, read as the reverse complement.
GGCGTAGAACTGCCCGATGGGGAAGTTGTTCACCTTCCGGAAGGTCGTGCCCCGGTCGTACGACTCGTGCAGCCCGGCGTCGCCGGCCAGCCACACGTGGTCCGGGTCGGTGCGGTCGATCCAGAAGGCGTGGTGATCGGCGTGGACCCCCACGTCGTAGCTCGGCCGCTCGGCGATCACCTCGAACGACCGGCCGCCGTCCTCGCTCTTGTACGACGTGGTCCCCAGCACGTACACCCGCTGGTCGGTCGTCGGGTCGATGAAGATCTCGGAGTAGTACATCGGCCGCGGGTTCAGCTCGTTGACCCGCTCCCACGTGGCGCCCGCGTCCTCGGAGCGGTAGGTCCCCTGCGTCTCGTCGTCCCCGGTCTCCACCGTGGCCATGACGACGTCGGGGCTGGACTCCGAGATCGCCAGCCCGATCCGGCCTTCGTCACCGTCGGGGAGCCCCCGGGTCAGCTCCGTCCAGCTCTCCCCGCCGTCCTCGGACTTCCAGATGCCGCTGCCGGGGCCGCCCCCGTTGAAGCCCCACGTGCGCCGCATGCGCTGGTACGTCGCGGCGTACAGGACGTCCGGGTTCCGCGGATTCATCACGAGGTCCACCGCGCCGGTCTCGTCGTCGACGAAGAGGACCTTCTCCCACGTCTCGCCGCCGTCGGTCGTCTTGAAGACCCCGCGCTCCGGGTTCGCCTTCCAGAGGTTCCCCAGGGCGGCCACCCACACGACGTCCGGGTCTTCCGGGTGGATCTCGATCTTGCCGATGTGCCGGGTCTCGACCAGCCCCAGGTGGCGCCAGGTCCCGCCTCCGTCGTCGGAGCGATAGACGCCGTCGCCCCACGAGGCGCTCTGACGGTTGTTCTGCTCGCCCGTGCCGGCGTAGACGATGTCGGGGTCCGAGGGCGCCAGCGCGACGTCGCCGAAGGTGCTCACCGGCATGTCGTCGAAGAGCGGCGTCCACGAGTGACCCCGGTTCGTGGTCTTCCAGAGGCCGCCGGACGCCGTGGCCACGTACAGCACCGACGGCCGATCGGGGATGCCGGCCAGGTCGGTGACCCGTCCTCCCGTCACCGCCGGGCCGATGGGCCGGGCTTCGAACGCCTCCAGCTGGGCCGACGTGATCGGCACCCCTTGCGCCCCGACCGACGCCGGCCAGGCGCCGACCAGCCCGGAGAGAACCAGCGCCGCGGCGGCGGACCGGAGCGCGCCGGGAGCGGGGAAGGAGGGACGGGACGTCGCCCGGGCGTCCCGGGACGGGGAAACGGAAGCCGGCTGCGGGTGGGGGGACATCCGTGCTCTCCTGCGGGGAAGTGCCTCGGGTCGTCTGCGATCGGCCGGAGGAGCGACTCCGGCGGTTGGAAGGCTAGGGACGGTCCGGGGAGGGTGCAAGGCGGGGGGGCACGGCGCTCCTCGCGGCCCCGCCGGTCACCGGCCGGCGAGCGCCTGCCGGCACGCCTCCACCACCTCTCCCGGGATGTCGTCGGCCTTGTCGACGATCCACACCAGGTAGTCGGGCTCGGCCGCCGCGACCTCCGCCAGCGTGCGGCCCCGGTGCTTCCCCTTCTTGAAGACCAGGTTCTCCCCCTGCTCCTCGAACCAGGTCGCCAGCCCCGTCTCGAACGGGGCGTACTCGTCGCAGTAGGCGTGGAGTCCACCGAGGTCCCGGGGCAGGTGGTCGTACCGATCGAACATGGCCGAGAGGACCGCGGCGGTGGTCCGGATGTCGCCCAGCGCCGAGTGGGCCTCCGGGTGCTCCCGTCCGAGGTAGAAGCGCGCCGCCGCCGTCAGGTCCCGCCGCTCCTCGCGGTGGAAGACGTGCTGGACGTCGATGATCCGGCGGTCTCCGACGTCGAAGGTCAGGCCGCAGCGCTCGATCTCCGCGATGAGCAGGGGCAGGTCGAAGCGGCGGAGGTTGAAGCCGGCCAGGTCGCACCCCTCGAGGAGCCGGAGGAGGCTCCGGGCCCGGGCGGGGAAGCGGGGCTCGGAGGCGACGTCCCGGTCGGTGATGCCGTGGACGGCGGTGGCCTCGGCGGGAATCGGGATCCCGGGGTTGAAGCGGCGGACGCGCTCGAGGACGTCGCCGCCCGGCGTCACGCGGATCAGGGCGAGTTCCACGATGCGATCGTCGGTGACGCTCAGCCCCGTGGTCTCAAGATCGATGAAGGCCAGCGGACGATCGAGGGCGAAGGGGAGGCGCATGGGAAGGGGGGGCTTGCGTTCGTCTGGCGACCCAGTGGGAAGATACGGCCTCCGCCCCGGCCGTCACAGCGGCACCACGGGACGGCCGGAGCCCTCGCCGCGGCGGGCCGCCGCCGGTCCGCCCGGGGCGAGACCCTTGCGGTCGGGGCCGGCGCGGAGCCTTCTGGAACAGGGGGACGGATCACACCGGACCGGAGCGAGCGGTGAGAGACCACTGGAGGGACGGCGGGGCCGACGTCGGGATGCGGGCGGTGACGATCACCGGGCCGGGCGATCCGGACGTGCTCCACGTCCGGCGGACGCCCCGGGCCGAGCCGGCGGCCGGGGAGGTGCTGGTGAAGGTCCGCGCCAGCGGGGTCAACCGCGCCGACCTGCTGCAGCGCCAGGGAGCCTACCCCGCGCCCCCGGGGTGGCCCGCGGAGATCCCCGGCCTGGAGTACGCCGGGACGGTGGAGGCGGTGGGGGAGGGGGTCGATCCGCAGCTGGCCGACGTCGGGGACCGGGTGATGGGCCTCGTCGGAGGCGGAGGGTACGCCGAGGCGGTCGCGGTCCACGCGCGCACGGTGGTCCCGGTTCCGGACGGGGTCGATCTCGAGGACGCCGGCGCGATCCCCGAGGTCTTCATGACCGCCTTCGACGCGTTGTTCCTCCAGTGCGGGCTCGTCGCGGGAGAGAGGGTCCTCATCCATGCCGTGGGCAGCGGGGTGGGAACGGCCGCGGTCCAGCTCGCTCGCTCGGCGGGCGCCGTCACCCTCGGGACCTCCAGGACGGCAGCCAAGCTGGACCGGGCCGTCGAGCTGGGGCTCGACCACCCCGTGGCCGGGGGCGACCGGGACTGGCACGAGGAGGTCCTCGAATTGACCGACGGGCGGGGCGTCGACGTCGTCCTCGACCTCGTGGGGGCGCCGTACCTCGGGGGCAACCTCGAGGTCCTGGCCACGGGAGCCCGCTGGATCGTCGTGGGGGTCCCGGGGGGCGCCACGGGCTCCCTCGACCTCCGGGGGCTCATGCGCAAGCGCGCATCGATCACCGGGACGGTGCTGAGGGCGCGACCGCTCGAGGAGAAGGCGCTCCTGGCCCGGGCCTTCGCCGACCGGGTCGTCCCCCTCCTGGCCCGGGGTGACCTCCGTCCGGTCGTGGACAGGACGTACCCGCCCGAGAAGGCCGCCGACGCCCATCGGCGCATGGAGGCCAACCTCAACTTCGGGAAGTTGGTCCTCCTCTGGTGACCCGGGGTCCGGCCGGTGTAGGATAGTGCCGTTCCGGACCGACCCGACCGACCAGGAATCGCCCCATGCCCCCGTCCGCCACGCCCGCGGCTCCGCTCCGAGCCGGTGTCGCCGTCGCTCTCGCCACCCTCGCCCTGACGCCCGTGCCGTGCACCGGCCAGGGGAACGCGCCGCCGGCCGTCGACCCCAGGCTCTACGAGATCGCCGACGCCCCCTCGCCCGAGCGCATCGAGTCGTACGTCCGGACGTTGGCGGAATTCGGCACGCGCAACACGCTCTCCGACACCCTCTCGGACACGCGCGGGATCGGCGCGGCGCGGCGGTGGATCAAGGCGGAGTTCGACCGTATCAGCGCCGAGTGCGGGGGGTGCATGGAGGTCTACTACCAGCGCCACCTGGTGGAGGGCGACACGACGACGCGGATTCCGGTGGACACGTGGGTGGTGAACGTCGTCGCGGTGCTGCGCGGCACCGTGCATCCGGACCGGTACGTGATCATGTCGGGGGACATCGACTCCCGCGCCTCCGACGGGGGCGACCCCGTCACCGACGCGCCCGGAGCCAACGACAACGCGAGCGGCATGGCGGGAGCCCTCGAGGCGGCCCGGGTCCTCTCGCAGCGGGGGCCGTTCCCCACCAGCGTGGTTCTGGCCGGGCTCTCGGGCGAGGAGCAGGGGCTCTACGGCGGCCGACACATGGCCGAGGTGGCGCGGGACGAGGGGTGGGACATCGTGGGCGTCCTGAACAACGACATGATCGGCAACATCCAGGGCATCGACGGCGTCGTCGACAACACGGTCTTCCGCGTCTTCAGCCAACCAACGCCGCTCCCCGACTATCAGCCGCAGCGGTGGAGCTACCGCTTCTACGGCGGCGAGGTGGACGGGCCGAGCCGGCAGCTCGCGCGGTACGTCGACCGGATCACCGACCAGTACTTCCAGAACCTCGACGCGAAGATGATCTACCGCCTCGACCGCTTCGGGCGCGGGGGGCACCACCGCCCCTTCAACGACCTGGGCTTCCCCGGCGTCCGCATCATGGAAGCCCACGAGCACTACGACCGCCAGCACCAGGATGTCCGGGTCGAGGACGGCGTCGAGTACGGAGACGTCGTCGAGGGCGTGGACTTCGCCTTCGCCGCGCGCATGACGGCGGTGAACGCGGCCGTGCTGGCCTCGCTCGCCTGGGCGCCTCCCGCACCGACGAACGTCGCCATCGGAGGTGCGGTCTCGCCCAGCACGACGCTGGCGTGGGACCCGGTGGACCACCCCGACCTTGCGGGCTACGAGGTGTACTGGCGCGATACGACCGCGCCGCAGTGGCAGCACTCTCGGTTCGTGGGGGACGTGACCGAGTACACGCTGGAGAACATGGTCATCGACAACTACCTCTTCGGCGTGGCGGCCGTCGGTCGCGACGGGAACGAGAGCGTCGTGGCCTTCCCGACCTCCCAGCTCCGGAGACGCTGACCTGGCCGCCACGGAAGGACCGCTCCTCGTCGAGCGCCGCGGGGCGATCGAGCTCCTCACGCTCCATCGGCCGCACAGGCTCAACGCCGTCAGCCTGCCCCTCTACGACGCCCTGGCCGCGGCCCTCGAGGCGGCCGCGGCGGACCCAGAGGTGCGCGCCGTCGTGCTCACGGGCGCGGGCCGGGCGTTCTGCGTCGGTGCCGACCTGGTGGCCCACGCCGAGGGGCCGTCGGCCGCCGGGAGGGGTGGGGAGGTGCCTCCGGACCGCGAGCGCTACGCGCGTCGCGCCGGCGCGGTGAACCTCCTCCTCCAGACGCTCCGGCTCCCTGTGGTGGCGGCCGTGAACGGCCACGCGGTGGGGGCCGGACTGGAGCTGGCCCTCTCGTGCGACCTGGTGGTCGTGGCGAAGGGGGGCAAGCTGCGCCTGCCGGAGGCGACCCTGGGGACGTTCGTCGGGGGTGGCGTGACCCGCACCCTGGTCCGCAGGGTCGGCGAGACGCGGGCGCGGGAGATCCTCCTCCTGTGCCCCTTCCTCACCGGAGAGGAGGCCGCGGCGATCGGGCTGGCGAACCGCGCGGCGGAGGCCGACGACGTGCTCCCCCTCGCCCTCCAGTGGGCGGCGGAGCTGGCGCGGCGGGCCCCGGCGCCCGTCGCCCTCCTCAAGGAGATCCTCCACGCGGCGCCCGGCCTGGAGGCCGGGGAGCTGATCGACCGCGAGGTGCGGGCGCTCCTGCGCTGCATGGAGACCGACGACTGGCGAGAGGGCATCGCCGCATTCCACGAGAAGCGCGAGCCGCGCTTCGAGGGCAGATGAGCGGGCCCGGCGCCCACCTGGACCCCGTGCTGCGACCGCGGAGCGTGGCCGTGGTGGGGGCGTCGGCGGACCCCCACAAGCGGGGCCACCAGGCCGTCCGGGCCCTCCAGGCCACGGGCTGGGCCGGGCGGATCGTGCCGGTGAACCCGGCCGGGGGCGAGATCCGCGGGCTCCACGTGTCCCGTTCCCTCGAAGAGGCGCAGGGGCCCATCGACCTCGCGCTCGTGTGCACGCCCGCCCGCACGATCCCGGAGGTGGTGGCGGCGTGCGGCCGGGCCGGCGTGCCGGCGGCCATCCTCCTGGCCGTCGGCTTCGGCGAGTCCGGCGCCGACGGGGCGCGGCTGGAGGAGGCCGTCGCGGCCGCAGCCCGGGAAGGGGGCGTCCGCCTGCTGGGCCCCAACACGTCGGGCCTCATGAACGCCCACGCCGGGCTGAACCTCATCGGGGTCAACGGCATCCGCCCCGGCTTCGCCGGGCTGGTCGTCCAGTCGGGAAACGTGGCCCTCGGGCTCATGCAGGAGGCGCGGCGGGCGGGCGTCGGGATCTCCACGTGCGTCGGCGTGGGCAACGAGCTCGACCTGGGCGCCCAGGACTTCCTGGACGCGCTCGCGGACGACGAGGCGACCCGGTGCATCCTCCTCCACGCGGAGGGCTTCCGGCGGGGCGCGGAGGTCGTGGCCGCGGTCGCCCGGGTGGCGCGGACCAAGCCGGTCGCCTTCCTGAAGGCCGCCCGGAGCGCCCACGGGGCGGCGGCCGCCAGGTCCCACACGGGCGCCGTCGCGGGCCCGTACGCCGCCATCCGCGCCGCGCTGCGCCAGGCGGGCGCCGTGGAGGCACGCCGGAGCGACGAGCTGCTGGCGCTCGGCGACACTCTCGCCTCCCAGCCGGCCGCGCCGGTGGGAACCGGCATTGCGATCCTCAGCGACGGGGGGGGACAGGGGACCATTGCGGTCGACGTCCTGGAGGAGCTCGGCGCCCGACGGGCGGAGCTCGCCGGGCCGACCCGGGACGCCCTCCGTACCCTGCTGGGCCCGGCGGCCGCAGTGGCGAACCCGGTGGATCTGGCGGGAGCCGCCGACGCCGCCCCGGAGCGATTCGTCGACGTGCTGCACGTCCTGGCGGAGGACGAGGCCGTGGGGACGGTGCTGGTGGTGGGCCTCTTCGGCGGCTACTCGCTCCGCTTCGACCGGGGGCTCCTCCCCCGGGAGATGTCGGCCGCCCGCGGGATGGCCGGGGCCGCCCGGGAGGGCGGTGTGGGGCTCGTCGTGCACACCGTGTACGCGGCGGATCGCACTCGACCCCTGCGGGCCCTACGCGACGAGCAGGTGCCGGTCGTCGGGTCGCTCGAAGTGGCCTGTCGATGCGCGGCGGCGCTCCTCGAGAGGGGCGAGGCCCTGGCCCGGCCTCCGTGGTCACCCATGGGCCCCGGGAGGCCCTCCTCCGGGGCGACGCCGCGACCGCTGGCCGAGCCGGAGGCGAGGGAGCTGCTGGCGTCCTTCGGGATCCCGCTGGCGCCGACGACCCGGTGCCGGGACGAGGAGGAGGCCGTCGATGCGGCCCGTGCCCTCGGAGGGCCGGTGGTCCTGAAGGTCCTGGCCGACGGCCTGGTCCACAAGTCGGACGTCGGGGGCGTGGTCGTGGGAGCGGAGGGCGACCACGAGGTGCGGTCCGCCTTTCGGCGCGTCACGCGGGAGCCCGTCGTTCGGGGGGTGCCCGGGACGGCGATCCGGGGCGCGGTCGTCGCGCCGTGCGTGCGCTCGCCCCTCGCCGAGCTCCTCGTGGGGGTACGCCGCGATCCCGACGTCGGCGCGCTCTTGACCGTGGGGGCGGGTGGCCTCTGGGTCGAGCAGCTCGCGGACGTGTCGCTGCGCCTGCTCCCCGTGGACGCGCAGCAGGTCCGGAGCATGCTGGGCGAGCTCAGGATCACGCCGTTGCTCCGGGGCGCCCGTGGTCGCCCACCGGCGGACGAGGAGGAGGTCGTCCGCGCGGCCCTGGCGCTCGCCGACCTCCTCGCGACCCGACCGGAGGTGGTCGAGGCCGAGGTGAACCCGCTCTTCGTGCACGAGGACGGCGCCGTGGGGGTGGACGCCCGCGTGTTCGTCCGTGGATCCGGCCCCTCGAGCCACGGGGGTGCCGAAGGAGGACCTTCCCGATGACGTCCCGATTCGGCTCGACCTGGCAGTCTTCCCGTCACCGGGCCCCAGGCGGCCCGGTCCGCGGAGCGAGGCTCGCGGCGGCGGCGGCGCTGGGAGCCCTCCTGGCGGGCTCGGCGGCGCTGGTCTCTCCCGCGCCGGCCGCGGGCCAGGAGCGGGCGGCGGCCTTCGACGTCCTGATCCGCGGTGGCTCGGTCCTCGACGGCTCGGGCTCCGAGGCCTTCCGGGCCGACGTCGCCGTCCGCGACGGTCGGATCGCGGCGGTCGGCGACCTCACCGGAGCCACCGCCGCCGAGGTTCTCGACGCGGAGGGCCTGGTGGTCGTGCCCGGGTTCATCGACATGCATTCGCACGCGGAGCTCGACGAGTCGTGGGGTCGCGACGGCAAGCCCTTCCTCCTCCAGGGGATCACGACCGTGGTCATGGGCGTGGACGGCGGGGGCGAGCCCGACGTGGAGGGCCGCTTCGACCGGTGGGCCCGGAACGGCCTGGGCGTGAACGCCCTCACCTACGTGGGCCACGGCGAGATCCGGGAGCGTGTGGTGGGCATGGACGACCGCGCGCCGACGCCGGACGAGATGCGGGAGATGGAGGAGCTCGTGCGCAGGGCGATGGAGGCGGGCGCGCTGGGTCTGTCCACCGGGCTGTTCTACACCCCGGGCTACTACGCCACGGCCGACGAGGTCATCGACCTCGGCCGGGTGGCCGCGCGCTGGGACGGCGCGATCTACGACACCCACGACCGGGACCTGGGGGCGAGCTACGGGGGGATCGGCTACGACGCGTCGGTGGCCGAGGCCATCCACATCGGCGAGGAGAGCGGGCTACGGGTGATCTTCTCGCACTTCAACCCCCAGGGCGCCCGCAACTACGGGCGGGCCCACGTGGGCGCCGAGATGATCGAGGCGGCGCGGGCGCGGGGCATCGAGGTGTGGGCGGCCCAGCACCCCTACACCGCCACCCAGTCCAACCTCCGTTCGTACGCCCTGCCACGGTGGGCCTCTTCGGGCGGGCGCGAGGCCGTGACCCGCCGGCTGGAGGACCCGGACACCTTCGCGGTGATCCGCCCCCAGATGACGGAGTCGCTGGCCATGCGCGGCGGCCCCGAGAAGATCCTGTTCGCCGATCCCGACCCCCGGCTCAACGGCATGACCCTGGCCGAGGTCGCGGAAGGATGGGGGATGGACGTCCCCGCGACCGTGGCCCGCATCCTGGTGGAGAACGGCAACGCCACGGTCATGAACCTGGACCTGTACGACATCGAGAACACGCGTTACCTGGCCCGGGAGCCGTGGATGATGACGTGCACCGACGGGCGCACCCCCGCGGAGGGGCAGCGCATCACCCACCCGCGCGTCTACGGGGCCTTCCCCCGCAAGCTCCGGCTCTTCGCCCTGGAGGGAGACGACATCTCGGTCCCCTTCGCCGTGCGCAGCATGA
>JASFUL010000088.1:0-14083 GCA_050050315.1 Gemmatimonadota bacterium | reverse complement strand
GTCGCCCGGGCCATCCACGTCGAGACCCGCGCGGCGGGCGAGGACCACGCCGTCCTGGACGTGGGCGGCATCGATCCCGAGACCTTCGAGCGACGCTTCCCGGACACCGCGGCCGGCCTCCGGACCCGGGGTATCGACCCGCACCGGGACGGGATCCCGGTCGTGCCCGCCGCCCACTACGTCTGCGGCGGGATCGTGACGGATCCCAGGGCCCGTTCGAACCTGCGGGGGCTGTGGGCGGCGGGGGAGGTGGCGTGCACCGGCGTGCACGGCGCCAACCGGCTCGCCTCGAACTCCCTCCTCGAGGCCGTCGTCTTCAGCCACCGGGCCGCCGGAAGCGTGGAGGAGGCGCTCGCCGGACCGGTCCCGCCCCTGGGCGGCGAATGGCTCCCCGGAGGGATCGCGCCCGACGGGCCGGACTCCCCCGGCGCTAAGAACCGGGGAGGCGGGGACGCGGCGGCGGCGGTGGAGTTCCACGAGGACGGGAAGGAACCGGACCGGACGGCCCGGATCCGCGCCGAGATGCGCGACCTCATGTGGGAGAAGTCCGGAATCGTACGGCGAACCGCGGAGCTGGAGGAGGCCGCGACCGTCCTGGGCCGGATGGCCGGCGAGGAGGAGCGCCGCTGGCAGAGCGAGCGCTGGACGCCGGAGCGGCTGGAGCTCCGGAACCTGGTGCTGAACGCCGAGCTGATCGTGGCCTGCGCCCTCGCCCGACGGGAGAGTCGCGGGCTGCATCACGTTCTGGACCACCCGAGCCGGAACAACGAGCGCTTCCTGCGCGACACCCAGCTGACCCGCGGGAAAGGGGACGCCTGAGCCGTGCCGGCGCACCGATGAAGGTCACCATCGTGGCAGTGGGTCGGGCCCGCGGCACGTTGGGGGAGGCGGTGGCGGAGTACGAGGCCCGGGCGGCCCACTACTGGAAGCTCGAGGTCGTCGAGGTGGACGCCGGCTCCGGGGGAGGCGACCGACCGGACGACGTCATGGAAGCCGAGGCGGGGCGCATCCTCGCCCGGGTCCCCGAGGACGCCCGCCTGGTCGCGCTCACACGGGAAGGGAAGGGGATGACGTCCGTCGGCCTGTCACGGTGGCTCGACCGGCTTCGCGTCCATGGCCGGGAGGGAGCCTGCTTCGTGATCGGCGGCGCCTTCGGCCTGCACCCCCGTCTCCTCTCCCGGGCCGCCCGGCGGCTCTCGCTCTCGCCCATGACGCTGCCCCACGAGCTGGCCCGCCTGGTCCTGGCCGAGCAGATCTACCGGGCGGGGACGATCGCCCGGGGCGAGCCGTACCACAAAGGGGGACGGTGATCCGGGGAACGCGGGAACCGGCGCGGTGCTTCGGGGAGTACCACGTCGCCCCGACCCGGTGTCCCGAGACCGGACTTGAGACCCGGGAAGCCCACCCTCCGACCAACGGGAGATGATCCCCTGACGCTAGAGCTGCGGGTCCGACGACCCGGTGGCAGCGCCCTCGTGGACGACTACGTCGCCGGAAAGGGCCGCGCCCCGTCCTTCTATCCCCTCCACTGGCGCGACCCCGACGCGTTCGAGTCCCGGGCCGAGCGTCTCCTGGACCGGTTCGACCGATCGGCCCGGGAGCGGGCGGCGGCGGCCGTTCGCACCTTGGACGACGCCCACGCGCGCAAGCTGGAGAGGATCGTCGACGAAGGCGGCTTCTTCGTCACGACGGGCCAGCAGCCCGGTCTCTTCGGCGGACCGCTCTACTCGGTCTACAAAGGACTCACCGCGGCGCGGCTGGCCGCGACCCTCGAGTCGGTGCTGGAGCGACCGGTCCTGCCCCTGTTCTGGGTCGCCTCGGAGGACCACGACTGGGAGGAGGCCCACGAGACGTGGGTGGCCGACCTGGACAACGAGCTCCGGCACGTCGCGGTCGAGCGCCCGGCGGGCGCGGGGGACCAGGCGCTCCACCGGATCCCCGCGGGCCCGGCCCTCGAGGAATCGCTCGGCCGATTCCTGGACGGGCTGCCGTCCACCGACTTCAGCGCCCCCTTCGAGTCCCTCCTGCGAGCGGCGTGGACCGCCGACGCCACGCTGGCGGACGGATTCCTCCGGACGGTCGAGGGGCTGCTGGGTCCCCGGGGCACCGCCTTCGTCACGGCCCACGACCCGGCCCTGAAGGAGGCATCCCTGCCCATCCTGCGGCGGGAGATCGAAGGCGCCCGCGAGCACGAGGAGGCCCTGGCCCGTCGTGCGAAGGAGCTGGAAGAGGCGGGATACCACGTCCAGGTGCACGTCCTGGACGGCGGCGTCAACCTCTTCGTCGAGGGCCCGGCGGGCCGGGAGCGACTGTACCGGGACGACGGGAGCTACCACCTGCGCCATTCGGAGCAGCGGTTGTCCCGGGCCGATCTCGACCGGATCCTCGACGAGGAGCCCTCACGGGTCAGCCCCAACGTCCTGCTCCGCCCGGTGGCCGAGGGGGCGGTGTTTCCGACGCTGGCGTACGTGGCCGGACCGGGCGAGATGGCCTACTACGCCCAGCTCGAGCCACTCTACCGGGCCCACGGCGTCGAGATGCCGATCGTTTATCCGCGGTTCTCGGTCACCGTCCTGGAGGGCAAGGTCGGCAAAGTGCTGGAGAAGTTCGGGCTCGAGGTGGACGCCCTGGCGCGGCCGTTCCACGAGGTCGCCGGAGACGTCGCCCGGGACGAGGTGCCCCCCGGAGCACGCCGGACGCTGGGGGAGCTGCGGGGCACCATCGGGCGCAAGACGTCCGAGCTGCAGGACGAGACGCGGGAGCTGGACCCCACGCTCAAGGGACCGATCTCGCACGCGCGGAGCGTGATCTTCGACGCCCTCGGAGACCTGGAGAAGAAGATCGTCCAGGCCGCCAAGCGGGAGAACGAGATCGCCCTCCAGCAGGTCGAGAAGGCCCAGCTCCACCTCTTCCCCGGGGGCAAGCCCCAGGAGCGCCGCATGAATCCGTTCTACTACCTCTTCCGGTACGGGGACCGCTTCTTGCGGGACGTGGAGGAGAGCTTCGACACGTCGTTGCCCTCCCCGCCGAAGGAGAAGTAGTTTCGGCCCATGTTCCTCTATCTGGTGGTGCTTCTCGTCCTGCTCATCCCGCTCCTGGCCATCGTCCTGGACTCGCAGCTCGGCCGGGCTCTCGCCCAGCGGCTCGAGCGGGGGCGGGTCACCGGCGGGGAGGACGTCATGGCCGAGCGGGTCGCCTTCCTCGAAGGCGAGGTCGACCGGCTGAACGACGAGATCACCCGCATCCAGGAAGAGAGCGACTTCCTCCACAAGCTCCTCACCGAGCGGAGTGGCACCTCTCCCGGAGAGGAAGGCCTCGGGTCGTCCGAGCTGCCTCCGGGATCGCCGGAAGGTGAGCGCAAGCCCTAGCGCCACGCCGGCTCCGTCGCCGGCGAGCTCTCCGCCGAAGCCGGGACGTCCGGAGCGAGGCTTCACGGCGTTCCTCGTGGGCGCCGGGATCTTCCTGAGCAAGGTGTCGGGCTTCGTCCGGGAGTGGGCGCTGGCCACCTTCCTCGGCACCGGTCCCGTCCTCGACGCGTTCCGGGCCGCCCTGCGCACGCCCAACGTCATCCAGAATCTCCTCGGCGAGGGGTCGCTGTCCGCGTCCTTCATCCCCGTCTACAGCGAGTTCCTGGCGGAGGGGAGGGAGGAGGAGGCGGGGCGCTTCGCCGGGGCCGCTCTGGGTCTGCTCACGGTGACCGCGTTCGGGCTGGCCGGGATCGGGATCCTCCTGGCGCCCCTCTTCGTGCCCCTCTTCTTCCCTCTCTTCGAGGCGTGGCAGCAGGATCTCACCGTCGTGCTCGTCCGGATCCTCTTCCTGATGACCGCCGTGCTGGTGGTCTCGGCCTGGGCCCTCGGCGTGCTCAACAGCCACCGGAAGTTCTTCCTCTCCTACGTGGCGCCCGTCCTGTGGAACCTGGCCATGGTCGCGACGCTCGTCACGTTCGGGGCGTCGCTGGGGTGGGGGGCCGAGCGGCTCGTGGTCGCCCTGGCGTGGGGCGCCGTCGCCGGCGGCGTGCTCCAGCTCGGCGTCCAGCTGCCCTGGGTCCTGCGACTCCTGAGGCGCTTCCGCCCGTCGGTGAGCTCGCGCGTGGCCGGCGTGCGCGAGGCGATCCGGAATCTCGTCCCCGTCATCGCGGCCCGCGGCGTGATCAACCTGAGCGGATGGATCGACATGATCCTGGCGGGGCTCCTCGCGTCCGGCGCCCTCTCGATCCTCGGCTTCGCGCAGACGCTCTACATGCTGCCGATCGCGCTCTTCGGGATGTCGATCGCGGCGTCGGAGCTCCCCGAGCTCAGCCGCAACCGGAAGGCCGCTTCGGAGGTCCTGGCCCCGCGGGTGCGGACGGCCCTCGCCCGCATGGCCTTCCTCCTGGTCCCGTCGGCGCTGGCGTACCTGACCCTGGGCGACCTCTTCGTGGCCGCCCTCTTCCAGTACGGGAGGTTCACGCCCGCCGACACGGTGGTCTCCTACGCCGTCCTCGGCGCGTACGCCCTGGGCCTCGGGGCGTCGGCCTCCTCCAGGGCGCTCTCGTCGGCGTACTTCGCCATCCGCGACACGAAGACCCCGGCGAAAGTGGCGTACGCGCGGGTGGCGGTGTCGGCGGTCCTCGGGGCCGCGCTCATGTTCCCCCTGGACCGGCTCAGCGTGGGCGGCGCGGCGCACGTGGTGCACTTCGGCGCCGCGGGGCTCGGGCTGGGGGCGGCCGCCGGCGCGTGGCTCGAGTACGTGCTCCTGCGCCGAAGGCTGCGGGACCGAATCGGTGCCCACGGCCCGGGCCGGGGTCGTGTGGCGCGACTGCTCGCCGCCGGGGGGATCGCGGCCACCGCGGGGATGGGGGCCAAGTGGCTCCTGGGGTCGCTCGTCCCCCTTCACCAGGGCCTCGTGGCCGCGGTCGTGGACCCCGACGCGGCGTACTACTTCCCCCTGCTGGCCGCCGGAACGGGCCTGGCGTTCGGGGTAGTATACCTCGGCGCCACCGCGGCCCTGGGCGTAGGCATGCCGGTCCGTGCCGTGCTGCGGAGCGTCCGGGGCGGCGGCCGCTGACGTCGCGTCCCTGGAGACCGAAGCTCGCGGAAGATCTCGCAGGACGGACCCGCTTGGACCTCCAGCAACAGATCCGGACCCTCAGCACCCGGCCGGGCGTCTACCTCCTGCGGGGCGCCGGAGGAGAGATCCTGTACGTCGGGAAGGCCAAGAACCTCCGCGCGCGGGTCCGGAGCTACTTCCGGAACGACGCCTCCCACGGGGTCAAGACCGCGGAGCTCGTGCGTCGGACGGAGGCGGTCGAGACGATCGTCGTGGGCACGGAGGCCGAGGCTCTCATCCTCGAGGCCAACCTGATCAAGGAGCACCGCCCGCGCTTCAACATCCAGCTCCGCGACGACAAGTCCTACCCCTACATCAAGGTGACGGTGGGGGAGCCGTTTCCCCGGGTGTTCGTGACCCGGCGCCTGGTGAACGACGGCAGCCGCTACTTCGGGCCCTACACCAACGTCGGCCACATGCGTCAGGCCCTCGAGGTGGTGAAGCGGCTCTACACCGTCCGCTCGTGCCGCTACGACCTCCCCCGGGAGACGCCCGAGCGCCCCTGCCTGGACTACCACATCGGTCGCTGCAAGGCGCCGTGCGTGGGCCTGCAGAGCGAGGCCGAGTACCGAGAGATGATCGACGAGATCGTCCTCGTCCTCGAAGGGGACGTCGAGCAGATCCGCCGGGACGTCGAAGTCCGCATGCACGAGGCGTCCGCCGAGCTGGACTTCGAGCGCGCCGCCCGTCTGCGCGACGTGCTGGAGGGTCTCGACACGCTGGCCCGGGATCAGCGGGTGCAGAAGCTCCGGGGAGGCAGCCACGACGTGGTCGGTCTCGCCCGCGACGGCGAGCTGGCGGCCGCGGTGGTCCTCAAGATCCGGGACGGCAATCTCCTCGGCCGCGACACGCAGCGCTTCCAGGGGATCCGCGAGGAGGACGACGCGTCGCTGCTCGAGACGTTCGCCTCGCGCTACTACCTGGGTGGCGGAGACGCGCGCCTCGCCGAGCTGCCAGCCGAGATCCTCTTCCCCGGCGACTTCGACGACCGGGAGGTGCTGGGCCAGGTCCTCACCGAAGAGGCGGGTCGGAGGCTCCACGTCCGGGTCCCCCGGCGGGGCGGGAAGCGGCGACTCGTGGAGCTCGCGGACCAGAACGCCCGCCACGTGCTCGAGGACCGGGTCACCGCCCTCGCCTACGCCGCCGACCGGGCGGACGAGGCGCTCTACAGCCTCCAGGACGAGCTGGACCTCAAGGTCGTGCCCCGCCTGATGGTCTGCTTCGACGTGTCCCACACGCAGGGAGCCGAGACCGTCGCGAGCGCGGTGACGTTCGAGAACGGCGAGCCGCGCAAGGCGGGATACCGGCACATGAGGATCCGGGGCGACGGGCGTGCCGGTGGCGGGGGAGTGAGCCGGGGAAACGACGACTACGCGTCGATGGCCGAGGCGGTCACGCGCTACTTCCGACGCCGGGTCGAGGAGGACGAGCCGCTACCCGATCTCGTCCTCGTCGACGGAGGGAAGGGCCAGCTGGGCGCGGCCGTCGCGGCGCTTCGGGAGCTGGCCCTCGAGGACGTGGCGGTGGCGGCCCTGGCCAAGCGGGAGGAGGAGGTGTTCCTGCCGGGACGGAAGAACCCCGTGGTCCTGGATCGGCGGGATCGGGCGCTCCACGTGCTCCAGCGCATCCGGGACGAGGCCCACCGCTTCGCGGTGAGCTACAACCGCAAGCTGCGCCGCAAGCGGACCCTCCGGAGCGACCTGTCGAGCATCCCTGGTATCGGCCCCAGCCGGCAGAAGGCACTCCTGACGCGCTTCGGATCGCTTCGAGGCGTGAAGGAGGCCACGCCCGAAGAGATCGCGCGGGTGCCGGGCTTCAGCGACGTCCTGGCCAGCCGGATCCTGACGTACCTGGGACGATGAGCGTCCGCCTCCCCCACCCACCCACGTCCCCGAGGGCCCCCGACGTCCCATGACCGTCCGCACCCGCTTCGCTCCCAGCCCCACCGGACGCCTCCACCTCGGGAACGTCCGGACCGCCGTCTTCAACTGGCTGTTCGCCCGCCATCACGGGGGCGCCTTCCTCCTCCGCGTCGAGGACACCGACGTGGAACGCAACGTCGAGCGAGCGGAAGAGGCCCTCCTGGAGGACCTCCGGTGGCTGGGGCTGGATTGGGACGAGGGGCCCGACCGTGGGGGGCCCCACGCTCCGTACCGCCAGAGCCAGCGACGGGCCCGCTACTGGCAGGTCGCGGACGAGCTCGTGAGCGTCGGGCTCGCGTACCCCTGCTTCTGCACCGAAGAGGAACTCGAGAAGGACCGGGAGGAGGTGGGGGAGGGGAGCGTGCTCCGCTACTCGGGCCGCTGCAGGCACCTGGGACCCGCCGAGCGGTCCAGGCTCGAGGGGGAGGGACGCCCCTTCGCCGTCCGGTTCGCGGTGCCGGCCGACCTCGAGCACATCGATGTCGAAGATGAGATAAGAGGTTCTATATCGTTTCCAGTAAACGATATAACAGACTTCGTAATGATCCGGACGGACGGGCGGCCGACCTACAACTTCGCCGTGGTCGTCGACGACGTGGACATGGAGATCACCCACGTCATCCGGGGGGCCGGCCACCTTCCGAACACCCCCCGGCAGGCCGTGATCTTCGACGCCCTGGGGCGCGACCGGCCCGCGTTCGCGCACCTTCCGACCGTGCTCAGCCCGGCCGGGGGAAAGCTCTCCAAGCGGGAGGGAGCCGCTTCGCTGGACGCGCTCCGCGAGCGGGGTGTACCCCCCGATGCGGTCGTGAACTACCTGTCGCTGTTGGGCTGGTCGTCTCCCGACGAGCGGGAGGTGCTCTCCCGGAACGAGCTCGTCGAGCGGATCTCCCTGGATCGCGTCGGGGCGAGCGACACGACGTGGGATCCCGAGAAGCTGCGCTGGGTGGCGCACCAGCACCTGGCGGCGATGCCCCTCGACGACCTCGTCCGCGCCGTCGAACCGTTCATCGACCGGGAGCGCTTTCCCGACGCCCCGCGCGGAGGGCCCCGGCTGCGCGTCCTCGTGGATACCCTCCGCAGCCGCCTGACGGCGCTGGGAGAGATCGACGAGCACCTGGCGCGCTTCTGCTACCCGACACCGGAGCAACTCGACGCGGCCGGGACCCGGCTGCGGGCGGACCCGGAGGCGAGACGGGTCCTGGTCGCGGTGCAGGACGCCCTCCGGGATCTCGACCCGTGGGACCGACAGACGGTGGACCAGGCCGTCCGTGCGGCGGGGAAGTCGGTCTCCGCACGCGGGCGTGGCCTGTTCCATCCTCTGCGGGAGGCGATGATGGGGTGCGAGAGTGGGCCCGATCTTGCAGGGATCATCGCCGCGGTGGGGCCCGGCGAGACCCAGGCGCGTCTGGGGAGGGCCCTGGCAGAAGGCCAGGTTTGACGCCATTCCTGGCCATTCCTATGTTATCAAGCTGTCCGTCGGAGGCGAACCGATGGGACGGCTGATGGCCGAGGGGGAGCGAGACTTGTCGAATAGACGGCACCACAAGGAGACGAACCACATGAAGAAGGAGCATCGGGTGGACCTCCGCCTGGGACTGATCCTGGCTGGAGCGCTCGCCGTGGGCGCGGTCGGCTGCGCGTCGGGCGGGGGCGGGGGCGGCGGCGGCGGGACCACGGGAGGGCCCAGTATGTCGGGCGAGGAGATCGCGCAGGGCGAGCGTCCGCGCCAGAACGACATGACCCGGGCGGCGGCCGATGCGCTGGAAGAGGCCGACGACATCCTGGCCGACGCCGAGTCGCAGGGCGGGGACATGGACGCCGCGCGCGCCGAAGCCCGTCCCCTCTACCAGACGGCGCTGGAGCAGGCGCAGCAGGCGATCGCCGCCGACTCCACCAACCCGCTTCCCTGGTACCAGACCGGGCTCGCCAATCTCGGCCTCGACAACTACGAGGCGGCTGGGGAGGCCCTGGACCGGGCCGAGGAGCTGCGTCCCGTCTACCAGCTCGAGATCGAGCCGCTCCGGGAGCGCCGCTGGATCGCCCTCTTCAACGAGGGACAGCCCCTCATCAACTCCGGTGACTACGAGGGGGCCGCCCGGGTCTTCGAGCAGGCCGACGCCATCTACGAGGGACGCCCCGAGGTGAAGATCGTGCTGGGACAGATCTACTCGGCCCTCGGTCGGGCCGAGGAGTCGGTCGACCTGTGGCGTGAGTCGATGGACATCATCAGCTCCGAGCGGGCCGAGGAGATGGACTCCGCGACGGTCGCGCAGTGGCAGGAGCACGCCGAGACGCTCCCCCTGGCCATCGCCGACGCGCTCATCGCCTCGGAGAACTACGACGAGGCGGCCGACCAGCTCCGGATGCTCCGCCGGGACGATCCGAACAACATCGTTCTCGCCCGCAACCTGGCGTCCGTGTACATCCGCACCGATCAGCCCGACTCGGCCGCCGTCATCTACGACGAGCTCCTCAGCCGGCCGGGACTCACGGGACCCGACTACTACCAGATCGGGGTCGGACTCTACAACATGGAGCGCTACGAGGACGCCGGCGACGCGTTCGGAGAGGCGCTGGACGCGGACCCGATGAACCGTGACGCGGCGGAGATGCGCGCCCGCTCGGTGCAGCTCGCGATCAACGAGCTGCCCGAGGGCGAGGAACCGCCGGAGTCCACGATCATGAATCTCCAGGACGCGGCCGAGGCGTGGCTCGAGCACGATCCGTACAGCCGGAACGCCCACATCATCGCGGCCCAGGCGGCCAACCGCCTCGGGAACGAGGACCGGGCGCGCGAGCTGGTCGAGTCCGCCCAGGCCCTCCCCGTGGACGTGACGAATCTCCAGCTCCAGTCGAGGGACGGCGGGGCCACCGTCACGGGACAGGTCATCAACCTGACCGCGGAGCCCGGGACGGAGATCACCTTCGAGTTCACGTTCTACGGGTCGGATGGTCAGCCCGTCGGGACCGAGACGACCACGGTGCAGCTCCCGGCCCAGGAGGCCTCCCAGGCGCTGCGTCTCGAGTTCGAATCCACACAGGACGTGGCGGGGTACGGCTACGCGATCGAGGGACTGAGCCCGTAGGCGACGCGTCTCTCGTCGCGCCGCGAAGGCGGGCGGGCCCGGAGGGGTCCGTCCGCCTTCGTCGTCTTGACCGGAGGGGAGCCGCTCACGACATTTCCCTTCCGACACGCGGGTGTAGCTCAGTGGTAGAGCATCAGCTTCCCAAGCTGAGGGTCGCGGGTTCGATCCCCGTCGCCCGCTCTGGTTGACCTCGACCGCCGCAGGGACTTCGGTTCCTGCGGCGTTTCTGCTTCGACGCCGCAGTCACCAGACCCCCCGGACCTCGTCGTAGAACTCCAGCGAGAGCCCGAAGCTCACGATGCCGTCCAGGCCGGCGCCGTCCGGGCTGTCCCTGCTGAGGAGCTGGATCACCACGGGTCCGGTCCGGTAGCGGCCAGCCTCCTCTGTACCCTCGTCCAGCCGGTTGGCTGCGAGCACCCGGGTGGCGTCCACGGTCAGGGCGCTCCCGTCGTTGACGTATTGCGCGTCGTTGGTCGCCAGCGTGAAGACCAGAACCTCGATCCCGTAGTGGTCGTCGAGCGCGCCGGCCCTCGCGAAGGCCTGGATGATCCCGGCCGCGAAGGCCACGATCGCGGCCACCGCGCTCGCCGCCGCGGCCCCGATGATGGCGCCGACGTAGGCGAGGAACTCCTCCTTCAAGGACTCCTTCAGCTCCTCGGACGCCTCGGCCAGCTCGTCCGCGAGGTCGTTCAGGAAGGCCTGGATCTCCGCGGCCACCTCCCCCTCGAGCGCCGCCCGCGCCAGGTCGGCCATCGCCTCCTCCCATTCGTCCAGCTCGTCTCCGGCGTCCTCTTCGAGCACCGAGAGAGCCACCGTGAAGCTCTGGGGCCAACGCGGCGAAACCGGCGCGTCCAGGTCGTGGACGTACGACTTCCAGTTGAGGGTGTGGCGGCTCTCGTCACCCTCGGCCACCTGGAGGAACGCCCCGAACGTCCCGAGGGGAGTGGAGCCTACCACGGGGGTGTGCTTCACGACGAAGGCCCGCAGGTGGTATTCCTCGTCGCCTGGACCGGGCTGATCGGCGTCCACGCGGAACCAGTCGACCTGGACCCGCGCCTTCCGGTAGTAGTCGATCTCCTTGAAGTCGAAGACGGTGCCGGGCGAGCGACAGTCCACGCCGACGAGGACGATCGCCGGCGCCGACCACGCGCCCACACCGGCAGGCGGGGCCGGCTCGTGGTCGGCCAGGACCACGAGCGAGTGCCCGGTGTGCCGGCCGATCGACGGCCCTGCCGCGGGGGTCGCCAGGGGCAGCACCCGCAGATGGTACTCGCGGGTGGGATCGGGCGTCCCGGGCGGCATGTAGTCGGCCATGTCGAGGGTGAACGATCCACCGACCCGCCCCTCGTCGAACACGTTCTCCACGAACCCGCGCGCGAGGAAGCTCCCCGGATCGCCGACGCCCACCGGTCCGCGCAGCTCCCAGTAGGCCCGGCCGGCGCCGGGCTCGTCCGTCTCCCACTCGAAGGTCACCTTCGGCGGCATGTCGGAGCAGTACGACCGACGTGGGCTCACGTACACTTCGGCGGTGGGCCGGACCCGTACCCGCGTCCTCGGCAGCAGCCGCGCCATCCCGCGTACCCGGTCGACCACCTCCCGGGTGGCCTCGAGCATCCGCGGGCGCACCGCCTCCATGCGGGCACGGGCGAGGTTGCGGATCCTCGAGCCGAGCTCGGGCGAGATCCCGTCCCCAGGCACGCCGCCCTCCCGGCCGGCCGCCAGGCCCTTCGCCGCCGCGAGCGCGCGTCGCCGGCCGGTCGCCGACATCGCCTGGAGCCGCTCCCCGGCCCCACGCACCAGGCCGCACCTTCGCTCCAGCGCCTCGCCTTCGGCGGAAGCCCGAAGAACGATGCCGGCGAGCTCGGCGGCCAGGTCGGTCGCCACCCGACGTTCCTCCCGCGTGGGTTCGTAGGCCGGGGCGGTGATCCGGGGGCGGGGGATCCGGGTCGCGCAGTCGAATCGGTTCATCGGCGGCTCCTTCGACCGGGCCGGGGTCGGCCGGGATTGGCCGAGTCGAGGCCGGAGACGATCCGGACCCGGGTGCCGAACTCGGTCGGGTGGGAAGCGGGAGTGGTCCGGGCGCCAGGGGCCTCCCGGCCGGGGGGGTTCGAGAAGGTCGCCCCGGTCCAGCCGCAACCGCAACCGTTTCCCTCGGGTCCGCATGCAGGGGATCGCGCGCGGCTCGCGCCGGCCGGTCGGCGGGACTAAGCTGAGCCGGCGGGGGGAGCCGCGTCTCGATCTCCCTCTTCCCGCGTCGGCCTCGCGACGTCGGTGGGACGGTGCTCCTCGAACTCCAACCCAGGGAGCCTCATGCTCGAAGATCCCGGGACCCTCCTCGCGCTCGCCGAGGTCGCGGCGGCGTTCGCCGGTTTCGCCGCACTGGTGAGCGTCATCCCACGGGGCGTGGACCGGGCGTCCACACCGGCTCACGACGTGCTCCGATTGCGGTTGGTGATCTCCAGCGGGGTCGCGGGCGTCGCGGCGGCCCTGATCCCCATCGGCCTGTCCGGCTTCGTGGACACGGACCTGGCGTGGCGGCTGTCGGCCGTGGCGTTCCTGGTCTTCGACAACGGCATCATCTTCTCGTTCGTCGGCGCCTACAAGCCGGTCCGGGGCACCTTCCCTCCCGACAGATTCGCGGTGGTGGTGGTGTCCGGGATGGAGCTCGTGGAACAGGTGAGCCTCGTGATGGTGGTGCTGGGCGTCGGGCCCGCTGGCCCCGAAGCCCTGTACGTCACGGCACTCATCGCCAACATCTGCCAGGCCGGCTTGATCTTCGTGCGGTTCATAGGGTCGGCCTTCCACCACCAACATCACTCGTAACAGGCCCACGGGCTCCGCGGGGGGCGCTGGACACGCCCCCGCCGTCGTCCCATATGTCCCTAGCCCCACGTTCCACACGACGCCGCGCTCGTCCGGGGAGGGCTTCGCCGGTGACCAGAGCACATGGGATCCGACTCGGGGCCGTCGCCCTGCTGACGGTCGCCGCCATCGGCGGATGTAGCGATTCGTCCGATTCCCCTCCTGCAGGAGGACGGTCGATGTCGGCCACCCCGAACGCCCCCGACCTCCAGGCCCTCAACGCCTTCTACTACTACGCGGACGTCGACGCGGCCTGGGCCTTCTACCGCGACGTGCTGGGCTTCGAGACCGTTGCGGACTACGGCTTCGCGAAGATCATGCGGGTGGCCGGAGACTCGTACGTCACCCTCGTCGACGCGGAGCGGGGCATGCATTCCATCGACGAGCCGAAGGCCGTCACGCTCGCCGTGGTGACGGAGCAGGTCGAGGCCTGGTACGACTACCTGGTCGGGCTGGACGTCCCCATGCGGGCGGAGCTCGGTGAGGTGGATCCCACGCGGGCGCACAACGGGTTCGTGGCCGTCGATCCGGAGGGGTACCTCCTCGAGTTCGAGCGCTTCAATCCCCACGACGAGAACGCGGACCTGCTGCCGGTTCTCGACCGCGCAACCGCGGTCCGGGGTCGGCCCGGCACCCGCCCGGAAGGACTGGACGTCCAGGGCACCGTCCTCTGGATCTACACCGACGCGCTCGAGCCGAGCATGGCGTTCTACGAGAGGCTTCTTGGGACCCCTCTCCTCGTCGATCAGGGCTGGGCGAAGGTCTACCAGGCGTCGTCCACGGGCTTCGTCGGCCTGGTCGACGGGTCGCGCGGGCTGCATCGAGCGGTGGACCGGGCGGCGGTGACCGTCTCGTTCTTCACGTCGGACGTCGAGGCGTGGCACGACCGGGTGCGGGAGCAGGGCGTTCCGCTCAGGAGTGAGGAGATCGGAGACGAAAGCGGGCGGGTCCGGACGTTCGTCGCCTTCGACCCGGCGGGCTACTTCCTCGAGTGGGACACGTTCCTGGACGTGGAGGGCAACGAGCGGTTGCTGGAGTACCTGGGAGGGTAGGGCACCGCCCGGCGATCGCCCGCGGCGGTCGAGCAACCCCCTGGCTCGTCGCCCCCCACCCTCCCACATT
>JASFUL010000087.1:0-14107 GCA_050050315.1 Gemmatimonadota bacterium | reverse complement strand
GGGCCCTTCGTAGCCGGACATCTCCGGCATGGGCCAGATCATCGCGGCGGGTCCGATGTCGAAGCCGGGGTCGATCCGCTGGGCCTTCTGGAGGCTGCGGAGGAAGAGTCCGGCGCCGATGAGGAGGACGAAGGAGAAGGCCACCTGGGCGATGACCAGCGCGCTCCGGAGGCTCACACGACGCCGCCGGCCCCCACCCGTTCCCTCGTTCTTGAGGGTGGGGGTGATGTCGGGGTCCGTCGCCTGGAGCGCCGGGGCCAGGCCGAAGGCCAGGCCGGCGAGCAGGGAGACGCCGGCCGTGAACCAGAGCACCGTCCGGTCCAGGGAGACGTCGAAGCTCACCGGGATGGGGAGGGGAGGCTGGAACGTCATGAGGAGGTGCAGCGTCCAGTTGGCCAGGAGAAGCCCGGCTCCCCCGCCGAGCACCGCCAGCAGGGTGGTCTCCACCAGGAGCTGGCGGATCAGGGCGCCCCGCCCCGCCCCCAGCGCGAGCCGGACGGCGATCTCCTTGCGACGCTCCTCCGCGCGGGCCAGAAGGAAGCTCGCGAGGTTCGCGCAGGCGATGAGCAGCACCAGGACCACGACGCCGAGGAGGAGCGCCGCCACGGGCTTGAGCATTCGGTCGACCAGGGGATGGAGCGCCACGTCCCCCGTGGGGACGGCGGACATGATCCGGTGCTCGTTCGAGTCGGGGTAGCGTTCCGCGAGGGCGGTCGAGAAGGCCTCGAGCGCCTCGTTGGCCTGCGCCACGGTGACACCCGGCGCGAGCCTCGCCTTGAGGAACATGCTCCGGCTGCCCCGCCTCTCCAGCTGCCCGGCGAACCCCTGGAGCGCCTCCGTCATGGAGAGGGGGATGTACAGGCCCGTGACCATCACGGGCATGGTGCCCGTGAAGCGCTCGGGAGCGACGCCCACGACCGTGTAGGCCTGGCCGTCCAGACGGACCGAGCGTCCGAGCACGTCGCGGCTCCCCGCGAACTCCGTCTGCCACGTGCGGTAGCCGAGGATCGCGACCGGGACGCCTCCCCCCGTCTCGTCCTCCTCGGAGAGGAAGGAGCGTCCCAGCGCCATGGGCACCCCGAGGGCCTCGAAGTAGTCCCACGAGACGGCCTCGCCGAAGACGATGACCGGCTCGGGCCCGAGGTCCATGCGGGCGACGAACGTGCGAGTGCCCACCACGTCGGTGAAGGCGTCGGGGCCCTCGCGCAGGTCCGCGTAGTCGAGGTAGGACGAGGACGAGTAGGGGTAGCCGTCCTCCTCCGACGTGTACACCTCCACCAGCGAGCCCGGGTCACGGACCGGAAGCTCCCGCAGCAGCACCGCGTTCACCAGACTGAAGATGGCCGTGTTGGCCCCGATCCCCAGGCCCAGCGACAGGATCGCGACGAGGGTGAATCCGGGGCTGCGGAGCACCCGGCGGAAGGCGTACTTGAGGTCGTCGGGACGCATCGGTGTCCAGCTCCATCGTTCGGGTTCGCTCCCCGCCCGGCCGGGACGGGTCTCTTCCCAGGTCGGTCGTACTTCGCGCAGGCGCCGACGGCCCGTGCGCAGGGCCCGGCCGCGCAGCGCCAGCGCCTGGCCCCAGAACCACAGGTCCGAGAGGATCCGCCCCCGGGCGGGCCGGATCCGGGTCCGGTACTCCTCTTCCAGGTCTCCGGCCAGCGCCTCCCCGAGGTCGTCCGGCAGCCGCGCGCGGATGAGGAGCTCCGCCAGGCGGGGTGGGGAGCCGGGGTGGTCAGCCGGCACGGGCCTCACCCTCCGACGCGGCCCGTTCCCACATGTGGGCCCGGATGTCCCGGTTCGCCTCCAGCGCCGCGACGCCCTCGGGGCTCACCGCGAAGTGGCGCTTCGCCTTGCCACCCCGCTCCCCGGTGGGTTCGCCCTTCCAGGAGCGGGCCAGCCCCTTCTCCTCGAGGCGCATGAGCGTCACGTAGATGGTGCTGATGGAGACGGAGCGCCCCGCCTGGTGTCGAAGCACGTCGCGGACGCTCGCGCCCCACGCCTCCTCTCCGAGCTGGAGGACCGCGAGCAGGACGAGCTCCTCCAGGTCCCCGAGCTGTTTCGGCTGGCCGGCCAATCGAACGCTCCCGTGGGGAGTTAAATTGACATAATCAAAAAGACCTACGGGGGCGGCTCGGCGGGAGTTTCGGGATCGCACTCGGGCCACCCCCGGACCCTGTGACACTAACGCTGCTATTGACTGGGTCCCTGCGTTGCGCGATGTTGGCCTAACAACGCTAGTGAGGAGCGGACGATGGTACGTCGGAGCCTCGGGGAGTTCGAGAAACAGGTCATGCTCACCATCCTCCAGCTCGGCGGGGAGGCGTACAGCGTGCCCATGGTGGTGGAGATGGAGGCGCGGGGGGACAGGGAGGTCTCCCAGGCCGCCGTCTACATCGCGCTCCGCCGTCTGGAGGAGAAGGGGCTGGTCACGTCGAGGATGGAGCCCGGCGACGAGACCGAGACGGGGCGGGAGCGCCGGTACTTCCGGGTCGCGCCCGAGGGGGTGGAGCTCCTCCGCCGTTCCCGGGAGACCATGGAGAGGTTCTGGGAAGGCCTCGACGGGGTGGTCGAGGAGGCGTGATGGGGCGCGCGCCGAAGCCCCCGCGGTGGGTCGTCTGGGTCCTGAATCGGATGATGCCGGAGGCGGAGGTCCGTGCGGCCCTCGGGGATCTCCGGGAGCTCCACGCCCTCTGGGCGAGTCGCCTGGGTGCGGAGGAGGCCGACCGGAGGTACCGGAGGGAGATTCGCCAGTACCCGGCCCGCGTGGCGTGGAGCGCGCTCGCGTCCCTCGTGCGAAGCGGATCGTGGGCGTCGCCACGGAGCGTGCTCCAGGCGTTCCGCGCCCTCGTGCGGGCGCCGGGCCTCACGGGGGCCATCGTGCTGACCGTCGGCATCGGCATCGGTGGCTGCACCGCCGTGTTCGCGGTGGTGGACCTCCTCTTCCTGCGGCCTCTCCCCTATCCCGACGCGGGCGAGCTGGTCCGGATCTACACCGACTCTCCGCCCAATCGGTGGCCCTTCTCCGTCGTGGACTTCCAGGCGCTCCAGTCCCGGCAGTCGAGTTTCGAGTCCGTCGTGGCGTACACCTCCGGACGTCGGACCCTGACCACCGCGACGGGCGCCGAGCGCATCCCGACGGTCGAGGCGACCCCCGGGTTCTTTCCCGTCCTGGGCGTCGCGCCCATCTCGGGTCGGACGCCGGGTGCCGGGGACGGACGACCCGACGCCCCAGGGACGGTCCTCGTCACCCGCGGCTTCGCCTCGCGCTACCTGGGAACGTCCCGGGCCGACGGGTCCGACGCCCTCGGCAGGACCGTGCGCCTCGACGGAGAGGCCCACGCGGTCATCGGCGTGCTGCCGCCGTCCGTGGGTCCCCTCGGGGGCGATGCCCGGGTGTTTCCGACGCTCCGGCTCCAACCCCCGGAGCGGAAGGGCCCGTTCTTCCTGCGCGTCGTCGGGCGCCTGCCGGAAGGCGCCGATCGCGCCCGCGCCATGGGGGAGTTGCGGGCCATCAACGCGAGTCTCTTCCCGATCTGGGTCGACAGCTACCAGGACGACCGGGCCAGCTGGGGCATGAAGGACCTCGCGGTCATGCTCCGGGGCGACTCCGGCGGCCTCCTGACGATCCTGATGGGCGCGGTGGTCGCGCTGCTCCTCGTGGCGGTGGCCAACGCCACCAGCCTGCTGCTGGCCCGGGCCAGCGGACGCCGCCGGGAGATCGCCGTCCGGAGGGTCCTGGGCGCGAGCCGCTCCCGGGTGGCGGGCCATCTCCTGGTCGAGAGCGCGCTTCTGGCTACCGGAGGGGTGGCGGTGGGGTTGCTGACGGCTCGCGCGGCCGTCGGCCTCCTTCCGGTGGTCGCCGCGGGCTACATCCCCCGGGTCGCCGAGGTCCACATGAGCCCGGCGGTGATCGCCTTCGCCGGCGCTCTCGCCCTGGGATGTGGGGTGCTCTTCGGCCTGGTCCCGATGCTCCACGGGGTCGGGGGAGGCGAGCCGGGCCCGTTCCTCCGGAGCGGGGGCAGGACGTCCACCGCCGGCTTCCGCGAGCAGCGACTCCAGCAGTGGCTCGTGATGGGACAGCTCGCGGCGGCCACGCCGCTCCTCGCCGGGGCGGGGCTCCTCGTGTCCAGCTTCGTCAACCTCCAGCGCGCCGATCCGGGCTTCGAGCCGCGACACCTCCTGACGGTCCGGGTCTCGCCTTCGCCGACCTCGTGGGACGGACCGGAGGAGCGGGGCCAGTTCTGGGACGCCCTGCTGGAGCGGATCTCGGCCGATCCGAGGGTCGTGGCTGCGGCGGTCGCGAACGCCAGACCCCCGCTCGAGGTGGCGATCATCAACAACTTCGACCTCGAGGACCGTCCGACGCCCCCCGGCGAGAGCCAGCCGAACGTGCCGTGGATCCTGGCGGACGCCGCGTACTTCGAGACGCTGGGCATCCCTCTGCTGGCCGGGCGCCCGTTCGAGCCACGGGACCGCGAGTACGACCCCGAGGTGGCCGTCGTGGACCGGGCCTGGGCCGAGCGGTTCTTCCCGGGGGAGGAGGCGGTGGGACGGCGCTTCCGCCACGGAGGGTGTACCGACTGTCCATGGACCACGGTGATCGGCGTGGTCGGCGTGGTGCCGTACCAGGGACTCGAAGGTCGCGCCGGTGGGGCCGTGTATCAGCCGGATCCGCGCCGGTTCTCCGCCGCCCCGTTCCTCTTCGTGCGTACCCGGGGGGAGCCCGACGGGCTGGCGCCGTGGATCCGTGAGGCGGTGTCCGGGATGGACCGCTCCACCCCGGTCACCCGTGTGCGGACCGGCTCGTCGCTCCTGGAGGGATCCCTGACCCGCCCGCGACACCTGACCCTGCTGTCCGCGGTCTTCTCGGGCGTGGCGCTGGCGCTGGCCGTCGTCGGGCTGTACGGCGTGACCTCCTACTCGGTGCAGAGGCGTCGGGCCGAGATCGCCGTGCGGCTGGCCCTCGGCGGGTCGCCGGGGACCGTGCTCCGGTCGGTCGTGGCCCGTGGAATGGCGCTCGCGGGGGGCGGCCTCGCGGTCGGCACGGTGGCCGCCCTCGGGGTGGCCCGGAGCCTGGATTCTCTCCTCTTCGACGTGTCCCCGCTGGATCCCGGGCCCCTCGTCGTCGCCGCCGCGCTGGTGTTGGTCGTGGCCGCCGTCGCCTGCCTGGTTCCGGGGCGGCGCGCGGTCAGGGTGGATCCGGTGAGCGCCCTCCGGGAGGAGTGACGCGCGGGCACCGGACTTGCTGCAGATCCAGGTATCCCGTTCCGGCGCCAACCCTGGATCCGGAGGGAGGGTCATGGCGCTGCTGTACCGTCGTGCCGTCCGCACGGGAGGCCTGGTCCTCCTGGCGGCCGTATTCACCGTGGGGCTGGCGTTCGCCACGGTGGAGCTCCCGTACCTGGTGGACGGGCTCCTCCAGCGGGTGATCACCACGCCGTCCCTCGATTCCCACGCGGACGAGCTCAGTCGGCTCCAGACCGAGCTCTTCATCGCCCACTACCACCTGCGGGCCGTCGGCTACGTGGCCTTCGCCCTGCTCGTGGCGTTCATCGTGGCGGGCTTCTGGACCCGCAGGACCGGCCTGGCCACCCTGGGCGCGCTGGGCCTGATGCTCACGGTCTTCGCCCAGTTCGCCGCCGTCATGTTCTTCCTGGCGGGTCTGGGAGCGCTCAACGTCCTCTGGTTCCCGGTCCTCGACCTGCCCGTCGACCTCCCGGGGATGGGGCGGATCATCCGGGCGCCGTTCGACGGGGCGCGCTGGGCCCTCGGGACGATCGGGGTGGGGAACACCTACTGGCCCGTCGTGCTGTGCTGTATCGGGACGGGCCTGATGGTGTTCTTCCTGGGAACCGTGGCTTGGCTGTCCGCGAGGGCCCGGAGGGAGGGGGTTGCGACCGCGTGGATCTACCGCGTCTCCCGGCATCCCCAGTACCTCGGCTGGATCCTGTGGAGCTACGGCGTCTACCTGCTCCTTCTGCGAGGTCTCTATCCCAAGCGCTCCTGGGGCATCGACGCGAGTCTCCCCTGGCTCGTCTCGACGATGGTGATCGTCGGGGTCGCCCTGGTCGAGGAGATGAACATGCGGCGATTCCACGGCGAGGCGTACGAGCGCTACCGGAGGAGCGCTCCGTTCCTCTTCCCGCTCCCCGCGTTCGTCGGGCGCGCCTTCACGCTGCCGCAGCGGGTGCTCTTCGGGAAGCGCCGGTTCGAGCGTCCCCGGGAGGTGGGAGCCGTGCTGGGTCTGTACACGCTGGTGCTCGTGGCTGCGTCGGCCGTCCTGTACGGATCGGAGCTGGAGCCCTCGCTCGTGGCCCTTTCACCGTTCCACGATCGCGGGACCGCGATGGCCGGTCTCGTGGAGGACATCCGGGGGGAGGACGGGTGGAGGGAGCGGAGCGCTCTGGTGGGGAGGCTGGGGAGGTACGGCCCGTCGGCGATTCCCCATCTCCTGGATCTCCTGGAGGACGGCCGGGGCGACGTCCGGAGCCGAGCGGCCGAGGAGCTCGCGCGGATCCCTTCCGTGGACGCCGTTCCCGGCCTGCTGGTGGCCCTGGGCGATCCCGACGAGAACGTGCGCGGTCGTGCGGTCGGTGCGTTGGAGGTCGTCGGACGTCCGGAGGCGATCGAGGCGCTGCTGGCGCTCCTCGAGCGGGACGAGGCGGCGTGGGTCCGGCACGGGGCGCTGCAGGCCCTCGCCCGACTCGGCGCGGAGGAGGTCCTGGCGCCCGCGGAGGCGCTACTGGAGGATCCGGACGCACGCACCCGTGCCGCCGGGGCGAGGGCGCTGGGGGCGCTGGCCTCGGTGCGCGGCCTGCCGGCCCTGGACCGCGCCCTGACCGACGGATCGCCGTGGGTCCGACGGACGGCGGTGATCTCGGTGCTCCTCGTCGGCTCGCCCGAGGGTCGTCCGCTCCTGGCGCGCGCCGTCGCCGACGACGACTGGGAGGTGCGGCTCTACGCCGCCGAGGCGCTGAAGCGGCTCGGTCCTTCGTAGCGACCGGGCGCCGCCACGGGGCACGGGGTCGCGCGGCGTCACTCCGCCTGGAGCGCCTCCGTCGGGTCCACGCGGGTCGCCCGCCAGGCCGGGAGGGCGCCGGCCGCGGCTGCGACGACCAGGAGGATCCCCGCCACGCCCAGGTAGACGCCGATGTCCGTGGCGGACACCCGGAAGAGGAGGGGCTCGAGGAAGCGGGCTCCGGCCGCGGCGACGCCGAGGCCGAGCGCGACGCCCACGGCCGCCGGGACGAAGGCGTGGAGCAGGAGGAGACCGACGAGCCGAGGACGGCCCGCTCCCATGGCGGAGCGAATGCCGATCTCGCGGCGCCGCAGCGTCACCTCGAAGGCCAGCACCGCGTACAGCCCCCACGCGGCCACCAGCAGGGCCAGAACGCCGAACGCGGAGAAGGTCGCCGCCCCCAGCTTCCACGACCGCAGCTGCGGGTCCACCAGCTCCTGCAGCCGACGGACGTTGATGTAGCGGATCAGGGGAGAGATGCCGCGCAGCTCCGCCTGGATCGACCCGCCGATCCCGCGGGCCCCCGGAGCCGTGCCCGCCATCACCGCCTGGGGCGGACCCCGGAACGCGGGGTGGTCGAGGTTCAGGTAGTACAGGAGGTTAGGCTCGGCCTCCACCAGCTCGTCCCTCCGGTGGTTCTCCACCACTCCCACCACCGTGGTGCACGGCGTGTCGTCGGCGTCACCGATGTGGAGACACTCGCCGATCGGGGACCGGTCCGGCCAGATCCAGTCGGCGAAGCTCTCGCTGATGATCGTCACCGGAGGAGCGTCGGTGCGATCGTCCGGTGCCTCGAAGGTCCGGCCTCGCAGGATCTCCAGGCCCATGGACTCGAAGTACCCGGATCCGACCTTGTTCACGTACGGTCCTCCCGCCGGGTGCGGTGGGAAGGAGTCGAGTCCGGGCACCCGCGGCCTGCCGATGCCGACGCTCGACCAGAAGGGGATGGTGTAGCTCAGCCCCGCGCTCCTGACACCGGGGAGGCGCCGAATCCGCTCCAGCGCCTCCTCGTAGACCTCCGCACGCTCCTCTCCCGGGAGCGTCCCGTTCCACTGCAGCTCGACCACGGTCACGGACTCGGGATCCCACCCGAGATCGAGGGATCGGGCTCGGCCGAGGCTGCGGGTGAACAGCCCCGCACCGACGAGGAGCACCACCGAGAGCGCGGCCTGCGCCACGAGGAGGGAGAGGCGTGCACGCGACCGCCCTCGTGCCACCCCTGTCCCCACCTTGAGGGCGCGGGTGACGTCGGCGCGGCTGGCGTGGTGGGCCGGGATCAACCCCGAGGTCAGCGCGGCAAGCACGGTGAGGACTGCCGTGAAGACGAGGACTCGGCCGCCGAGGGCCGTGTCGGTGAACGCCACGTCCGGAAGGAGGACGTGGTGAAGCGTGCCGCCGCCCCAACGCGCCAGGATCACGGCGGCCCCGGCGCCGAGTCCCGCCAGGACCAGGCTCTCGGTCACCAGCTGAGAGAGGAGGCGCCCCCGTCCGACGCCGAGCGCCACTCGGATGGCCGTCTCACGGCTCGAGCGCATGGAGCGGGCGAGGAAGAGGTTGGCGACGTTGAAGCAGGCGATGAGGAGGACGACCAGCGACACGCCCGCGAGCCAGCGGGCGACGCGGGCCTCACGGGGCGCGTCGGGACCGTTTGCGGCGATCAGCGATCCCAGCAGGATCGAGGCGTCGGCGTCGTAGCGCCCCGCGTCGATCTGCTCCGATCGACCGCTTCGGTGTGCGGCGGTGGCCTGTGCGTCCGCGGCGGGAATGGCCACGTCCGGCGCCAGGCGCGCGACGACGTGCACCCACCAGCAGTTGCGCGACTCGGAGCACCCCGTCCCGTTCTCGATCTCGCTCGACCGTATCAGCGAGAGCCAGACGTCCACGGGCGCCAGCTCGGCCCCGGTGAAGCCCGGCGGCGTGACGCCGAGAATCGTGTACCGACCCTCTCCGATGTCGAGCACCCGCCCGAGGACGTCGCGATCGGATCCGAAATGACGCTCCCAGAACTCCCACGACACGACCGCCGTCTCCGGGGCGCCGAGGGCGTCGTCCGCCTCGGCGAAGAACCGTCCCAGCGCTGGCTGGACGCCCAGGAGTGGAAAGAGGGAAGGCGAGGCCTTCGCGCTGCGGATGCGGGTGGCCCCGGCGCCGCGCCCGAGGGTCACGGTGGCAGTCTCCGTATAGGCCGCGACGCGGGAGAAGGCGTCGACGCGCTGGAAGTCCTGGTAGTCCGGGTACGAGAAGTAGCGATTCGTGGAGACGTCGCCGTTCCGGTCCGTCCGTCGAAGGTGGATGTGACCGACGCGATCGGCGTCCACGACGTGCGCGGGAGGACTGAGGAGGAGGCGGTCGACCACCCCGAACATCATGGCATTGGCCCCGATCCCGAGGGCCAGCACGACGATCACGGAAGCGGCGAAGCCGGGTGAGCGCCGGATTCGACGCAGCGCGAGGGCGACATCGGTTCTGATTCCGTCGAGCACCTGTCTCCTCCTCCTCCCCCGTTCCCGTCGTCTGTCGATCTTCTCCAGGGACCTGCGGTAGGCCTCCACGTCCCCGAAGCGCCGGCGTGCCCGCGCCTCCGCCTCCCCGCGCTGCATCCCACCCGCCACCCACTCCTCCACCAGTCGGTCGAAGTGGTATCGCAGCTCCTCGTCGACCTCGCCGGCCACGTCGGGCCGAAGACCTTTCAACCGGAGGCCGGAGCGGGGTCTGCCAGGTCGAAGGCCCATCGATCAGGTCGTCCTCGGACCCGACCCCAACACCTTGAAGACCGCGTCCGCGTACTGGGTCCATTCCCGGGCGGCCCGCTCCAGCCCGGCGCGCCCCGCCGCGGTGAGGACGTAGTACTTCGCCTTCCGGTTGTTCTCCGAGGTTCCCCAGCTGGACTCGAGCCAGCCGCGACGCTCCATGCGGTGGAGGGAGGTGTAGAGGGCGCCGTCCTCGATCTCGAGTGTCCCGTCGGTGGTCCGGCGGATCCACTCGGCGACCGCGTACCCGTGCCGCGGCTCTCCGGCCAGTGCCTGCAGGACCAGGACATCGAGCGTGCCCTGGAGGAGGTTGAGCTGCTTCGGCGACATGGATCGTTCCCCTGAAGAATTGAGGGGAAGCTACCTTCACGTCGGTCGGACTGTCAACGGGTTCGTCGCCCCGGGTGCGGAGACTCACGACAGGCGGTCGAGCAGCCCCTCCCGTCGGGTCCGGCTGACGCGCACCACCGTGCCGTCGGCCAGGACTGCCTCGTAGTCCCCATGGGAGCGGTGCCGCACCTCCCGCACACGATCGACGTTGACGATGGCCGAGCGGTGCACCCGGACGAGGGACGAATCCGCGAGGTCGGTCTCGAGGTCCTTCATCCTCGCCGGGAGGAGGTACGACCGCCCGGCGGCGTGGACGCGCGCATAGTCCCCGTCCGCCTCGATCCAGTCGATCTCGGCCAGGGGCATCTGGAAGCGCTCACCGCCCGAGGCGTGGCGCAGGCTCGGGGTGGCTGTCCGGTCCAGGAGATGGACGGCCCCCACCACGGCCAGGTAGCCTCCGGCGTTCAGGTGCAACCAGCGAATGCCCGTCCGGAGGGTTGCGGCCACGATGTCGACGCCGGGGACACCCAGGAGGGCCAGGGCGGAGGAGAAGGCGGCGTTGAGGACGAACGACGTCGCGAGGGCCGCCCCGACGTGGACGGCGACGAAGGTGAGAGCCCTGTCGCGCTTCCAGGGGAACCGTCGGGCCAGCGCCGTGGCCGCGAAGGTGATGGGCACCCACAGCACGCCCGCCAGGATGGGTGGAGCCGCTCGCGGCCAGCGCATCGGCGGGCCGCCGGCCACCACCTCCTGGACGCCTGCGGCCGCCCCGAGAACCAACCATCCGAGGCTCAGCGCGACGGGCGCGAACCACCGCCGGCGGCGCAGCCCGTCCAGATCGACCCTCTCCATGGGAGCCTCTACCCCGCATCACCTCGACCCCTCCACGGGGGCACGGAGGACGCCGTACTCGGCCACCCGCCGGATCTCTTCGTAGCGGCGCGGATCCACGGCGCGGCCGACGGCGACGAAGCCCGATCCCGGCGGACCCCCGTAGCCCTTCACCCACGCGGAGATCCCCCCGAGCTCGTTGGTCGCGAGAGCGGTCACCGGTTCGGAGCGGTCCAGCCAGGGCTCGCCCACCCAGCGGGTCTCAAGCCCCCAGCGCCGGCCGGCCGGCGTGACTCGTACACCGTACAGGTCGCCGTTCCATGGCGCGTGGTCCACGCCGAGAAGGCCGCTCGTGCGCGCGCGGTCGAGATCGACGCGGCCGGGGTCCTCCTCGCCCCGGACGAGGGCCAGGGGTGGGACGGGAGACAGCCACACGACCTTGCCGCCCCCGTCCAGGTAGCGGCGGAGGAGGCTGCCTTCCGGGTCCTCCGGGCCGGCGACGGTCGGAGGTAGCCCGTCCATGCCGAAGACGACGACGCTGGGCACTCCGTCGGCGACGCGTGCGTCGAGGAAGGCCCGAAGGCCCGCCGTGTCCAGGCTCTCGTATCCGCGACGCTCGAACCAGGTCGTGACCCTGCGGTGGGACTCCTGCCGGCCCCAGGACGAGCGCTCGGCCATGGCGTCGTCCCAGTAGATCGCGGCCCGCGGCTGCGGGCCCTCCGCGGCCTCCAGGGCGTACAGGAATCCGTCGTCGCTCCCCACGTAGAGCCGGCCCTGCCACACGGCCGGCGTGCTCACCGACCCGGCCCCCAGGCGGTACCTCCACCGCTCGGTGCCGTCGGTCGCGTT
Source organism: Gemmatimonadota bacterium (assembly GCA_050050315.1). GTDB lineage: Bacteria > Gemmatimonadota > Gemmatimonadetes > Longimicrobiales > Gaopeijiaceae > JASFUL01. Next base: position 2,326 of record JASFUL010000087.1, on the reverse strand, counting down.
CAGCGCGAGGACCGTCCCGCTCTCGCTCGCGACGTACACCGTCCCCCCCCCCCCGACGGGCGAGGCGAAGACGAGCCCGCCGGTTTCGACCGCCCATCGCTCCTCGCCGGTGGCACGGTCCAGGGCCCGCACGGTGCCGGCCGACGAGCGTCCGCTGAAGACGCGGGTTCCGCGCACGACCGGCGAGGCCACCACCCAGGCCGTACCCTCCTCGAACGTCCACCGAGGACGACGGCCGGCGAGATCCACGGCGTACAGCGAGGCGTCGCGGCTGCCGACGTAGAGGGTTCCGTCCGCGATGGCGGGAGAGGACTGGATCTGGGTCCGATCGAACCCGAAGTCCCGGGCGTCCATCCCGATGCCCGCGGTCTCGAAGCGCCACACCTCTCGACCGTCCTCGACCGACACGCCGTAGACGACGCCGTCGCCCGAGCCGACGTAGGCGACGCCCTCGTGGACGACGGGCGTCGAGCGGACACGGCCCTCGGTCCGGAAACGCCAGAGGACCCGCCCGTCGTGGAGGTCGAGGGCGTAGAGATGCCCGTCCCCGCTTCCGACCAGCACGGTCCCCTCGCTCAGGGAGGGGGAGGGGAGCAGGTAGTCCCATCCCTCCCATCCCCAGCGCAGCGGGAGGTCGGGCCCGGTCTCGACGCGCCACAGCGGCTCGCCGCTGGCCCGATCCACCGCGTGGACCCGGTTGGCCCGATCGGTGAACACGACCCGGTCGATGGTCACCAGCGGTGTCCCTCCCACCGCCTCGCCGACCCGGTGCTGCCAGAGCCGGTCGCCCGTGCGGGCGTCGAGGGCGTAGAGCGCCCCGTCCCCGCTCCCGAAGTACACGACTCCGCCGGCCAGCGTGGGCGAGGACCGGACGGTTCCCCCGGTGCCGAAGCGCCAGGCCAGCCCACCGAGGCGCTCCACGCCCGCGGTCTCGACCCCCCCACGTCCCGAGCCGGTCCGGAACCCCGCCGGAACCGGTTGGGCGACGGCCGGTCCCGCGACGACGGCCAGGTAGAACGCTCCGAACCCCACCCACGGAGACCGACGCCCTTTCCTCGTGCTCCGCATCCCCCACCTCCTCCCTGTCGCGTGGTCGCCATCGAACGACCCTCGACACTACGGGTCCCGGCGACTCCGGTGGAGGCGGCCGGGCGGGTTTTCGACGAACCGGTACCGGGGTTCGACGAGGCGGACCTCCAGGCCGACGGACAGCGCCGTCGGGGGGGCGTCGGCGGAAGGGGCGTCGGGGCCGCCCGCCGTTCGTGGCGTCGTGGTCTCGCAACACGAAGGAGGCGCGATCGTGGCGTCGGTGCAGCTTATTCGCGGGGGTGCCCAGGGGAGGAGGTGACAGGAAAGGCGCATATCGCCGGGAGATTGACGCCGCTTTGACGGTCGTTCGCCATGATCGCACCGATCGGGCGGCAGGTTCCAACGAACCTGCAACCTGCGACCACTCAGTCCCGAAAGGGCTCCCCGGCCGCGAGGCCGGTTCGCAAAGCCAGGGGTCTCACCGAGACGGCCCGGCCTCCGAAATGGAGTGGTGAACTGGAGCCACATTCCCCCCCGAGGAGGTTGACGAGCTCGTCTGCGAGCTGCCCGAAGTGTTCGGCTGGGGCGACTTCGTCGTCACCCCCGACGGCTCGACGATGTACCACAGCACACGGGGCAGGGGTGACCCGCGGTCCAACGACTCGTTCTTCATGCTCGACCTCCCGAGCTGCGCGTACACGCTCATCGCCGACTCGGAGACGGCCGGCGGACCGTACGCCCTCGGGATGCAGCTCGCCTGGGGCTCGGACGGCCTCCTCTACGCGGTGGAAACCGGCGGCCAGGCGCTCTACTCGGTCGACCTCGGTACCGGCGCGATCACGTTCCTGTCGGACCTCCACTACCAGCACACGGACATCGCGTCGGGATTCGCGCCGCGCTACGAGACGGCGTGGGCCGGGGACATGGAGTGCGCGGATCAGGACGACCGCAACCCCTACGGCTGCGACTTCGATGGGAAGAATTGGGCCACCTACGTGGTCTACACGGGGCAGAGCCAGGTGGTGTACACCTGTCCCGCGCCGACGGCGCTGGCGCACGTGGATTGGATCAGCCCGCCGGCGGACGTGACGAAGAACGCGCTGGTCGACCCCGACGTCCAGCTCTTCGCCGAGTCGGTGGGGATGCTCGGAGCCGCCCAGGTGGTGGAGGTTCCCTATGCCACTCCCCTCACCGAGGTCGCGGCGGAGACGCCCTACTGCAGCTATTACGCCCATCTGGACGCGGACGAGGACGGTTTCCGCTTGGAAGGCTCCATCACATTCGATGCGACACCGCT
>JASFUL010000086.1:0-14113 GCA_050050315.1 Gemmatimonadota bacterium | reverse complement strand
GCACGGGGGTCAACCTCGAGCTCGCCACCGAGTCGGGCATCCTCGACATCGCCTGCGAGCTCGCTCCCATGCAGGCCACCCTCGTCCCGGAGCGGCGCCAGGAGATCACCACGGAGGGCGGTCTGGACCTGGCGGACACCGCGCGGCGGGAGCGGGTCGGCGAGGCCCTGGCCCGCCTCTCCGAGGCCGGGGTGCGCACCTCCCTCTTCATCGATCCGGACCGGGACGCGCTCCGGCACTCCGCGGAGCTCGGTGCCGACGCGGTCGAGCTCCACACCGGCGAGTACGCGAATGCCGCGCACCCGGACGCGGCGGCACGGCAGGTGGAGCGGCTCGAAGCGGCCGCGGCCTACGGGCGCGAGCTCGGTCTGGCGGTCCACGCCGGTCACGGGCTGACGTACGAGAACGTGGGTCCGGTGGCGGCGATCCGGACGATCGAGGAGCTCAACATCGGCCACAGCGTGGTGTCCCGGGCCATCTTTCTCGGGTTGGAGCGCGCGGTCCGGGAGATGGCTCAGATCCTGCGGCGCGCCCGGGGAGCCGAGACCCCTCGATCGCTCCCGTGAGACGGGGCCGCCCGGGGGCCAAGGTCCCCGACCCGGCGCACGGAGGCCAGCGCCGCGCCGGCAGGGTCGGCCCGCCGTGAGGTTGGACTGGAAGGCCGTCCTCGGGCTCGCCATCACCGCTCTCCTCCTCTGGTTCGTCCTGCGGGGGGTCGACTTCGCCGAGGTCTGGATGCGCGTCCGGGAGGGCGACGTGCTCCTCCTCCTGGCCGCGGTGGTCGTGGCCACGCTCGGCTTCGTGATCCGCGCCATGCGGTGGAAGATCCTGCTGGCGCCCCTGAAGCCGGACACGTCGCTCCGGTCGCGCTTCGCCTCCGTGAGCGTGGGGTTCATGGCGAACAACGTGCTGCCCGCCCGCATCGGCGAGTTCGCCCGGGCCTACACCTTGAGTCGCGTGGAGCCCGTGTCGGTCAGCGGGACATTCGGCACCCTCGTCGTGGAACGCGTCCTGGACGGTGTGACGCTGCTCGGGATCCTCCTTCTCGCGATCTCCTGGCCCACCTTCCCCGCCGCGGGCATCCTGGCCGAGGGCCCGATCCGCGCGGCCGTCGACGTCGTCATGGGCGGCATCGGGCTGATGATGGTGGGCATCATCGTGCTCCTCGTCCGTCCGCGGACGTTCGTGCGGATCGCCGAGCGGGTGGCGCTGTGGCTGCCCGGCGACTTCGCGCGGCCGATCGTGGACGCGCTGGAGGCCTTCCTGGACTCCCTCACCGTCCTCCGGAGCCCGATCCTGCTGGCGAAGGCCGTCCTGTGGAGCATCGGGTTCTGGGTCTTCCACGGGTCCTCCTTCTGGCTGGGCATGCTGGCCTTCGGGATCCGGCCCCAGGACTCGTTCATCGCCGCGCTGTTCACGGAGTCCGTGGTGGCCTTCGGCGTGGCCGTCCCGTCCGCGCCGGGCTTCTTCGGCACGTTCCACTGGGCGGCGAACTGGGCGCTCTCCGACGTCTACGGCGTCGAGGGGGCCCGCTCGTTGGCCTTCGCCTTCGGATACCACCTCGGGGGCTGGATTCCCATCACCCTCATCGGGTTCTGGTACGCGTGGAAGCTGGGGCTGTCCCTGGGCGACGTGAGCCGGAGCGAGGAGAGGGTCGAGGAGGCCGTGGAGGCGCAGCACCCGCAGGCGGCCCGGCTCCTGTCGGCAGAACGTCGGGAGCCGATGGCCGGAAGCCTCGATCCCCGACCTCTCGCGGCGGCCGTCGAGATCCTCGCGCCCGCCAAGGTCAACCTCGAGCTCCGGGTGCTGGACCGTGACGACGCGACGGGATTCCACGAGCTGGCGACCGTCTTCCAGGCCGTGGACCTGGCGGACCGGCTCCGGATCGAGGTGGCGCCCGAGGGCGTGGCGGTCGACGTCCGCGGGATGGACGTCGGGCCGGCCCGCGACAACCTGGTCCGGCGGGCGGCGGAGGCGTTCGTCGTCGAGACGGGGCTCGACACGGGGCTCCGGATCACCCTCGAGAAGCGGATTCCACCGGGGACGGGCCTGGGAGGCGGATCGTCCGACGCGGCCGCCACCCTCAAGGCGCTGAACGCCCTGTTCGGAGAGCCGGTGCCGCCGTCGCGCCTCGCGGAGCTGGCCGCTCGCCTCGGCTCCGACGTGCCTTTCTTCCTCGGTCCGAGCCCCCTCGCCGTCGGAACGGGCAGGGGAGAAGAGCTCGAGGCCGGGGCGCCGCTCCCACCGGCGTGGCTCCTGATCGCGCTTCCGGACGTGCACGTGGCGACCGCCGAGGCCTATGCGGCCCTCGATCGCTGGCGGAAGGAGCGGGGTCCCCCGGAAGCGGCCCGTCCGCCGCGGCCGTCCGCGCCCGCGAGCTGGGAGGAGGTGGCCCGCCGGGCGAGGAATGATTTCGAGGACGTGGTGACGGCTGCCCACCCGCCCGTGGCCGAGGCCCGGGGGCGCCTGGCCGGGACGGACCCGAGGTGCGTCCTGCTCTCGGGTAGCGGGTCGGCCGTGTTCGCGCTCTACGGGGAACGGGCCCTGGCCGAAGCCGCCAGGGTCGACCTCGCGTCCGGTGACGAGGGTCCCGCCGTGCACCTGGTGGAGACCCTGACCCGCTGGCCCGAGCCGGAGCTGGGGAGCGGCGGGACGTGACGGGGGCGGGGGCCCCGGAATCGAAGGAAACACTTGACGTGATGGCACGGTTTCGGGGTCTGCTGCGCCATGCACCACCGTGTTGTACCCACGCAACGGTTGCCGTCCCTGAAGCGGGGTTTTTCCAGCAATGAGGCGGTGGAACGGTTCCTGCCCCATCCTCGGGCAGTCGAACCCCGTTCAAGTGAGGACACATGAAACGCAGACGGCTTCTTCCGAACATCGCGTTCGTCGCAGCCGTGCTCGGGGGCCTGTCCATCGCGTCGCCCGCGAAGGCCCAGCTGAGCATGGACTACACCCTGGATGCTACGGATCCGTTCAACAGCGCTCTGCTGAGCCTGGGTGCGGGCGAGTATTCCGTCGGGGTGACCGGCGGCGCGTGGAACCCCTGGGGATTCTCCGGTGAGTGCGACGGCGATGGGGCCTGCAGTCGCGGCTGGCTGACGACCTTCTCCTGGGCGCTGACGGACGCGTCGGGGGGGGGCGGAGATCCGGCGAAGGCGGGCAAGAACGGCATCTGGGCGAACGCCCCGCTGGCCACCGCCAACGCGGGTGACCCGTTCGTTCTCTCCCTCAGCGCGCCCTCCTACCTGCTCCTGACCCTGGCGGACCGCAACTACGGCGACAACCTCGGCTCCATGACCATCTCGGTTACCGAGGTGGGCGACGCCGGAGCCGCGGCCGTGGCTCCCGAGCCGGGCACGGTGATCCTGTTGGGCACCGGCCTGCTGGGGCTCGGCGTCGTAGGGATCCGCAGGAGAAAGGAGGACGACCACACCGTCTGACGGGCGAACCGCCCACCGGCCTCGGCCGGAACGTGTGGAGGCACCGGAGTCGGGACTCTCACCCGGCTCCGGTGCTTTTCTCTTGGTATCGAGTTCGGGGGTCAGGCCGCGGCCTCGGTGCCTCTCTCCGCCCCGGGCCTGATCGTCGGACACCTCTCCCGCGGATGCGGGCTCGGCAGGCCGTTCCCTCTCCGACGGCTCCTGATTCAGTTACCAACACTCGGTGATGGAACTACGTCGCGGACCGGAGGCGTAGGATACGCACCGCAAGATCGTGAAATCCACCATTCTGCAAGGCTTTACTTGCCGAGACCTCCGCCGTTGACGGACCGGCCCAGCACCGCCAGTATTCCCATACTGAGTGTGGTCAATATGCCTGCGAGGCCCCATGCATCGAACGCCTCAGGACCTTTTGCCCGGATCCCTGGACGCCCTGATCCTGAAGGGTCTCCAGGGCGAGGCCCGTCACGGCTACGCCATCTCTCGGTGGGTGAGGGAACGGACCCAGGGGATCATCGAGGTGGAAGACGCGGCGCTCTACAAGGCTCTGGGACGCATGACGGATCGCGGATGGGTCACCTCCGAGTGGGGCGTCTCCGATCGAGGTCGGCGAGCCAAGTTCTACCAGCTCACAGATTCCGGTCGCCGCGCGTTGGAGGCCGAGACACGGACGTGGAAGGTGTTTTCCCTGGCGGTGAATCGGGTCCTGGACACGGGGTGAGGGATGGGGATCGACGAGGAGCGGGCGAGGCGGGACGCGCGCAGAGAGATCGAGGCCCACCTCCGCATGCGGACGGAGGACCTCGAACGAGAGGGCCTGAGCCGGGCCGAGGCCCGAGCCCGTGCCGAGCTCGAGTTCGGCGACGTGGAGGACGCCGTGGCGTACCTCGGTCGCCGGAACGCCCGCAGGGAGGCAAGGGCCACCCGGGCCGGGATGTGGGTGGCGTTGGCGCGGGACGTGCGGCTGATGCTGCGTTCCTTCGTCAGACGTCCGCTGGTGCCCGTCCTGGTCGTGCTCACGCTGGCGGTGGGCATCGGGGCCAATACCGCGGTCTATTCCCTGGTGGACGCCCTGGTCTTCCGGCCTCTGCCCTTCGGCGAGGGCGACCGCGTCGTGCGCATGCGCGACGCTACCGTGCGGCCCGACGGCCGGCCCTGGCCCTACAACACCTCCGCTCGCTCCTATCACATCCTCAGGGAGAGCGGCGTCTTCGCGTCCATCACCGCGCAGCGGTACCACCTCTTCCACCTGACCGGAGATGGCGAGCCCCTCTCGGTCACCGGCATCGGCGTGTCTGCGGACTGGATGGAGACGCTCCGTGTGGAGCCGGCTCTCGGCCGTGACTTCACTCCCGCCGAGGAGCGGGCTGGGTGGAACGCCAGGGTGGTCGTCCTGGGCCACGGGCTATGGGAACGCCACTACGGAGGGGACCGCAGGATTCTGGGCCAGTCGGTAACCCTGAACGGTGCACCCTACACCGTGGTGGGCGTCATGCCCGCCCGCTTCAATTACCCGTACGGTTCGCAGCTGTGGGTGCCCGACACCTTCGATCCCTCCGACGCGGCCTCCGGGCCCAACGTGGCGGCCCGGATGCGCGCCGGGGAGTCGCTGGCGGGGACCCAGGTCGCCCTCGACGCCCTCAGCCGCCGCGCAGCCGAAGCGTTCCCGGAGAGCCACCGATCCATCCGGTTCCTGGCGGTTCCGCAGCGGGACGACCTGTTGGGCAACCAGCCCCGGCTTGGATGGGTCCTGTTCGGTGCGGTCGCGTTCCTCCTCCTCATCGCCACCGCCAACCTGGCCAACCTCCTGTTGGCTCGGTCCGTAGCGGCGCGGCGGGAGCGGGCCCTGCACACGGCGCTGGGCGCCTCGCGGTGGGACCACGCCCGCCGGCTGCTCATGGAGAGCTCGGTACTGGCCCTGATCGGAGGGGGTCTCGGGGTGATGGTCGCCGCGTTCCTGCTCGAGCCGATGGCGGCGCTCAGCGTGCCTCCGGACGGCAGCCTGGGAGCGTTCTTCACCGACCTGCGGTTGGACCGACGGGTGCTCGGCTTCGCCGCACTGGCAACGGTGGGCACGACCCTCCTGTTCGGGGTGGCGCCCGCCCTGCGTACGTGGCGTGGCGCACCCATGAGCGACCTGCGGGACGGGGACAGGGCCGGGGACAGGACCGGCATCGTGCGTGGAGCCCTGGTCGTAGGGGAGATCGCCCTGGCGGTGGTGCTTCTATCTGGAGCCACCCTGCTGGTGCAGGACTACGCCAGACTCCAGGGCGCGGACCCGGGGTACGAGGCGAAGGCCCGGTGGGTGGTGAGCCTGGCCCTTCCCGAGGCCCGGTACGAGCACCCGGTCGACCGGCTGGCCTTCCTGCGCGAGGTCGTCGAGGAGGTGGAGGCGCTCCCGGGCGTGGAAGGGGTCTCCTGGGTGAACCACCTTCCGGTCAGCGACGGCTCGGTCACGCGACCCATCACCGCCGAGAACGGGCCGGCCAGCGAGCCCGACACACGGGTGCTCAGCAACCTGCGGGTGGTGGGGCCGGGCTACTTCGGCGTCATGGGAATGGACGTGGCCCAGGGGCGCGTCCCCACGCCCGCCGAGTCCCGGGATGCCGCTAGGGTGGTCGTGCTGAGCGAGTCGGCCGCTCGACACTATTGGCCCGCACAGGATCCCGTAGGACGGATGGTCCGCGTTGGGCTGGCGACCCAGGAGACGCCCTGGTTCACCGTGGTCGGCGTGCTCTCCCAGGTCCGCGAGGAGTGGGAGCTGGACGACACCTGGTACGTGCCCGCCACGGGAGAGATGCTGTCCCGGGCCTGGCTCGTGGTTCGAGCCCGAACGGCCGTGTCCGGCATGCCTGGCCAGCTCCGGGAGGCGGTCTGGCAGATTGATGCCGATCAGCCCATCGAGCGGGTGGTTCTCCTCCCGGAGCTGGTCTTGGAGCGATACCGGCCTGAGAGGCTCGGCACGCGGGTGGTAGGGACCTTCGCCACGGTCGGTCTTCTGCTGTCCATCCTGGGGATCTACGGGGTGACCTCGTACACGGTGAGCCGGAGCACGCGGGCGATGGGTATTCGGCTGGCGCTGGGCGCGCGCCCGGCCGAGGTGAAGGGACTGGTGCTGCGGAGAGGCGCCGCTCGGATCGCCGCCGGCCTCGCGATCGGCGGAGGCGCCGCGCATGCCTTGACCCGTCTGTTGAGCGGCTTCGTCGCCGCCGACGGCAGGCTGGCCGTGACGACCCTCGCCCGAGGCGGAGATCTGGGTCTTCCGGCCCTGGCGGCGGTGATGGGTGTGCTGGGGGGAGTGGCCCTGCTGGCATGCTATGTTCCGGCTCGCCGGGCCGACGGGGTGGATCCGGCCAAGATCCTCAAGGAGGATTGAGGGGCGAATCCCCCCGTGTGGAGCCCGACGGTTCCCCTGTGGATTGGACCCTTCCGTTGGCGTGGCATCGTCGATAACCTCCGCTGTGGCGCGTCGTCGCGAGAAGCCCTCTGGTGTAATGGCAGCACAACGGCCTTTGGAGCCGTCGGTCCAGGTTCGAACCCTGGGGGGGCTATTCCCACTCGCACGTGGCCCCGCCCGTGCCCGCCGCCGTCAGCATGCCCCCCACCGTCTCGCCGGACCCTGCGCCCCGCGGTCATGACCCGTCTCCTCTACGCCGTCTTCTTCCTGTCGGGTCTGGCGGGGCTGGTGTACGAGATCGTCTGGAGTCGGTACCTGGCGCTCCTGGTCGGGCACAGCGCCTACGCCCAGGTCGTGGTCCTCACGATCTTCCTGGGCGGCCTGTCCCTCGGCGCCCTCCTGGTGGGGCAGGTCTCCGAGCGCATCCGGCGTCCGTTGCTGGCCTATGCCGCCGTCGAGCTGATCGTGGGGGTGGCGGGGCTCCTCTTCCACGAAGTCTTCACGTCCCTCGAGGCGGCGGTCCGGGGAGGATTGCTGCCGTCGACTCCGGGACGGGGCGTGGCGCTGGTCCAGTGGATGGTGGGCGGGGCGATCATCCTCCCCCAATCGGTCCTCCTGGGGACCACGTTCCCGCTCGTGAGCGCGGCCCTCCTCCGGCGCGACCCGGGACGTCCGGGGCGGACCCTCGGCCTCCTCTACTTCGTGAACAGTCTCGGAGCGGCCGTGGGCGCCCTCCTCACGGGCTTCCTCCTGGTCGGCGCGTTCGGGCTCCCGGGAGCCGTGGCGGCCGGCGGATGCCTGAGCTGTTTCGTGGCCGGTGTCGCCGGGTGGGTGGCGTGGAGGGGCCGGCCGGATCCGGTCGCGTCCCGGCCCGCCGCGGTCCCCGTCGAGGTCGCCGAGCCGAGCCGCGCCCGCCGCCTGTGGATCGCCCTGCTGGGCCTCGCCTTCGGGACGGCCGTGGCATCCTTCACGTACGAGATCGTGTGGGTCCGCATGCTCTCGCTGGTTCTCGGGAGCGCCACCCACTCGTTCGAGGTCATGCTCTCCGCGTTCATCCTGGGGATCGCTCTCGGGGCCGTGGTCATCGAGCGGCGCATCGACCGACTCGGCGATCCCCTGGGCGCCCTGGCCGCCATCCAGTGGATCATGGGCTTCGCGGCGCTGGCGACCCTTCCGGTGTACGTCGCGTCCTTCTCGTGGACGGCCGCGCTCGTGCGGACCGTCCCGGCCACGCCGGGGGGGTACGCCGTCTTCAACCTGGCTCGCTACGGGATCGCCCTCGCCGTGATGCTCCCGTCCACCTTCTGCGCGGGGATGACCCTCCCGCTCCTGACGCGGATCCTCGTGGTGTCGGGGAAGGGAGAGCGTTCGATCGGCTGGGTCTACGGCGTCAACACGGTCGGTTCGATCGTGGGGGTGGTGACGGCGGCGCTGCTTCTCCTGCCGGCGCTGGGCGTCGAGTTGCTGCTGCTGGTCGGCGCCGGCCTGGACATGGCCCTCGGGGCGGCGGTGCTCCACCTCCGACCTGGCCGGACCGCCTTCCGTCGCCGGGTCCTCCGGCTCGCCTGGGGAACGACCGGGGTGGTGCTCCTCGGCGTGGCGACCGCGACGCACCTCGACCCCCTGCTTCTCACGGCCGGGGTCTTCAGGACGGGGTCGGTTCCCGGGGCGGACGCCAGGCTCCTCTACTACGAGGACGGGCGCACCGCCACCGTGTCGGTGATCGAGGCCGGTCCGTGGCGCGCCATCGCCACCAACGGGAAGACCGACGCGTCGGTCCACGTGTCCGCGTTCGACCCCTCGTGGATCGACCGGCCCGCCATGCTCGGGGACGAGCCCACACAGCTCCTGGTGGGCCTCCTTCCGCTGGCCTACCACGACGACCCCGAACGGGTCGCGGTGATCGGCCAGGGCTCGGGCGTCACGTCCCATTACCTGCTGGCTTCACCGGAGGTGGAGGAGCTCCGGACGATCGAGATCGAGCCCAGGATGATCGAAGGGTCCCGGGCGTTCCTGCCGGCCAACCGACGCGTCTTCGAGGATCCGCGCTCCGCCTTCGTCGTCGGAGACGCCCGCTCGGTCCTGCAGAACGATCCCGAGCCCTGGGACGTCATCGTCTCGGAGCCGTCCAACCCCTGGGTCAGCGGCGTCGCCAGCCTGTTCACGGACGAGTTCTACGGACGGGTCGCCGACCGCCTCGCTCCGGGGGGCCTGCTGGTCCAGTGGCTCCAGGTCTACGAGCTCAGCGACGAGCTCGTCCTGAGCGTCCTGGCCGCGCTGCATCGTCACTTTCCGTCGTACCACGTCTATCGGAGCACGGGGGACGTCGTGGTGGTGGCGGGTCTCGAGACGAGCCTGCCCGAGCCGGACTGGTCGGTGTTGGATCTGCCCGGGTTGCGGGGCGACCTCCGTCGAGTGGAGAGCCTGGCCCCGCGACACCTCTCCATGCTGCGGGCGGCGGACCGGGCGTCGCTCGCGCCCCTCCTCGACGGGTGGGCTCCCGTGAACTCCGACTACCGGCCCGTGCTAGACCTGGGGGCCGAGCGCTCGCGCTTCGCGGGCCAGCGTGCGTCCGGTCTTCTGCGACTCGGCACCGATCATCTCCACGTGGCGTCGCCCTATCTTCCTCCAGGCCACACCCTCGTCCCCGGGCCTCCGCCCTTTCCCGGCATCGAACGCGTCGAGGGCCTGTCGCTGAACCGATCCCTGCGGGCGGCTGCCGACGGGAGACCGCTGGACGAGCTTTCGGGAGGCGAAACGCTCGCCCAGAGGTTCTACGAGCTGACCCGCTTCCGCGCGGCGATGGAGGGCGGGCGGCCTCCCGGGGACTGGCTCCGATGGACGCAGGAGGCCCAGCGCATGGTCTCCTGGCTCCACGCCGGGATGACGGGCGTGGCGGACGAGTCGGTCTTCGACGAGCTCCACCGGTACCTGGACCGCGCCGGCGCTCCCCCGAACGTCGTGGCCGCCGTGGACTTCCTGAGGGACAGCCACGCGTGGGACTTCGCCGGCACGGTCGCGGTCGGGCGGCCGCTTCTGGACGAAGCGCGACGGGGACGCCTGTGGGTGAGGGCCGACGTCCTGATGGACGGGCTGGTCACGGCGAGCCTCCGTACCGGAGACGTCGACGGGGCCCTGGAGTCGTACTCGGTGCTCCGTCCCCTCGTGCCCCGGACGGACGAGGACATCCGGATCCGGCTGTTGAAGGCCCACCTCGACGCGGCCCGGGGGGATCGGCCTTGAGGGTGGGGGCGCTCGGTCCGCTCCGTGCGGGGAGTCTGGTCCTGCTGGCCCTGCTTCACGTGGCGGCCTTCGACCCGCTGGACGCCCAGCCGTCCCAGGTGCAGCACGCCGACTCGGTCGGCCTCAGGGAGAGGGCACGGGAGGCCCAGGCCCGTTTCGAGCGCGAGCGGGTCCGCCATCTGCCCCGCGGCTGGGAAAGTGGTGGGGGGTGCGACGACGAGGTGGGCCGGATGTGCTGGCGCCACGACACGGGCGGCTCGTGGACCCCGGAGCCCGAGGTGCCCGAGATCGAGAGCGCCCGACGGCGGCTCCTCGAGACGCTGGCCGGGGTGGCACGGGACATCCCGGGCGACTCCTGGGTGCTGGGGCAGCGCGTCTGGTACCTCGGCGAATCGGGGCGGTGGGAGGAGGCGGCGCACCTGGCCCGTCGGTGCGGGACCCCGGACCTGGGGTGGTGCGACGCGCTCGCGGGTCTGGCCCTCCACGAGCTCGGCCGGTACGAGGAGGCCGAAGCGAGCTTCGACCGGGCCCTCCAGGCCATGGGGCCGGACCGTGCCGCCGCATGGCGGGACCCGGGAGACCTGCTGGACGGCGACGGAAGGGACGCCCTGGAGCGTGCCCGGGAAGAGGGACGCGAGGCCGGATTCGTGGCCCGTCTGTGGAACTTCGCGGATCCCCTATACCTCGTGGGCGGCAACGACCGGCGGAGCGAGCACTTCGCCCGGCATACGGTGTCGGCCCTGCGCTCGGACGCCCGCACCCCCTACGGGATCTCCTGGGGGAGCGATCTCGAGGAGCTGCTGGTGCGCTACGGGTGGGAGGTGGCGTGGGAGCGCCGGTCCCCCTCGCCCTCGTCGATCTCGACGAGAGAAGGGGTCGTGGGCCGTGAGCATCCCCGCAGCCGCCGGTTCGTTCCGCCCGGCCGGGTGCTGTCCGAGCCGCTCGGGGCACCGCCCGAGGCGTGGGTCCCGGACCTCGAGTTCGCGCCGTCGGGGTACGCTCCGCTCTACGCACCGACGTTCTTGCCGGCGTCCGCCACGCTGTCGTCGGTTCCCCTGGGAGACAGCACGCTGATCGTGGCCACCTGGCGCCTGCCGGAGGACACGACGTACCGGTCGAGACAGGGTGCGGACGCCGGGCTCCTCGCTCGCCGGGACCCTTCGAGGCCGGTCCAGGCGGGGCTCTCGCTGCGCTCTCTGGAGGGCGAGTCGGTGGGCGAGGTCCGGACCACGGGAGGGAGGGCGGGGACCCTGGTGGTCGCGGCCGAGCCTGGGCCGTACGTCGTTTCCGTGGAGACCCTCGATCCCGGGAGGGCCCTCGCCGGACGCCTCCGGGTCGCGACCACCGTCCGTCCGGTCCTGGCCGACGTTCCCGCCCTCTCCGATCTCCTGGTGCTGGACGGCCCCGGCGAGCCGGCTTCGCTGAGCGACGCGCTGGGCCGGCTGAGCCCGGACCTGCGGGCGCTCCCGGGCGCGACCCTCCGGATCGCCTGGACGGTCGCCGGGCTGGGGTTCCGCCGCGAAGCCCTCGCCTACCGTCTGAGCGTCGGGCGGTCGGACCGCGGCTTCTTCCGCCGTGCCGGCGAGTGGATGGGTCTGCTGGACGCGGACCATCCGGCTCTCCTCGAGTGGGAGGAGCCCGGACCGACCTCGCCCGGCGCGGCCTTCCGAAGCGTCTCGATGACCCTGCCTCCCCTCGATCCGGGCTCGTACGTGCTGCGTCTCGAGCTCGGCACCCGGGGACGCAATCGGGTCGTGAGCGAGCGGGCGATCGAGGTGGTTCCGCAAGGTCGCGGAGCCGGGTGAGGGGCGCCCGCTCGCAGGGCCCCGGTCGGCGTTGACGCAATCTGGCTCCGTTTCTAACTTTGCAGGCTGCCGCGAGCGGTCCGCGGACACCGACTTCTCCCCAGGCCGGAGATCGGCCTGGCGCTCATCTGGAGGTGGGGCCGGTCGGAGACCCGGCGAACCGCGACGACGCCGACCGGAAATCGATCAGGCGAACCACCGGATCCATGGACGACACCTTTCGACGCGGACCCCTCCTCCTGATGTCCGGGCGCGCCAACGAGCCGCTGGCGCAGGAGATCGGCGAGATCCTCGGGAAGAGTACCGAGAGCGCGACGATCCGGGACTTCGCCGACCGCGAGATCTTCGTTCGCATCGATCGCAACGCCCGGGGTCGGGACGTCTTCATCATCCAGCCCACGGTGGCGCCCGCCGAGAACACGATGGAGCTCCTGCTCCTCATCGACGCCGCGACGCGAGCGTCGGCAGCCAGGGTCACCGCGGTCGTGCCCTACTTCGGCTACGGTCGCCAGGACCGCAAGGACCAGCCTCGGGTGGCCATCGGCGCGAAGCTCATGGCCAACCTCATGGTGGCGGCGGGGGCGGATCGCGTCGTCTCCATCGACTTCCATCAGCACCAGATCCAGGGCTTCTTCGACATCCCGGTCGATCATCTGTACGCCGCTCCGGTGCTCACGCAGTATTTCCGGGAGAAGAAGCTGGAGGACCTGGTGGTGGTGGCTCCGGACGTCGGCTCGGCCAAGATGGCCCGGGGCTTCTCAAAGAGGCTCGGGGCGACCTTCGCCATCATCGACAAGCGGCGTCCGGGCCCCAACATGAGCCAGGTCATCAGCGTGGTCGGCGACGTGGAGGGGCGGACCTGTCTGCTGACCGACGACATGGTGGACACGGGGGGAACGCTGGCCAACGCCGTACAGGCCCTCAAGGAACGGGGCGCGCGGAAGGTCTACGCCGCGGCGACCCACCCGCTCCTCAGCGGGAACGCCAGCGAGAGGTTGGCCGCCGCATCCCTCGAGGAGTTCGTGGTGACCAACACGATCCGGATCCCCGAGGAGCGCAGGTTCCCGCAGCTCAAGGTCCTCTCGGTCGCGGGGCTGTTGGCGAGCGCGATCAACTACATCCACTCGAACGAGTCCGTCAGCCAGCTCTTCGAGATCCAGGACTGAGACCGACGAAGCGCCCCGGAGCCCGGTCGGGCCGGGGGACCCCAGGGAAGGCGATGCGCCAGGAACGCGGACCCACGGCTCCGCGACAACGCAGGATGAGAGAGACATGGCAACGCAAGTGACGCTGCAGGCGGAGAAGAGGACGGAAACCGGGAAGGGAGCCGCCCGTCGGCTCCGCGCCCTCGGGCGGGTGCCCGGCGTGGTGTACGGACGCGACGAGGACACGGTCTCCGTGTCCGTCGACGCGAAGGAGGCCGAGCACCTCTTCCACGCCATCTCGGTGGAGAACACGATCGTCGAGCTGGAAGTCGAGGGACTCGACGGTTCGTTCCCCACGCTCGTCCGCGAGATCCAGGTGCATCCGTACAAGGCCGACCTCCTCCACGTGGACTTCTACCGCATCCAGGCCGGCGTGAAGGTGGAAGTGGAGATTCCCATCAGCCTTCTCGGTGTGCCCGAAGGCGTGAAGCAGTCGGGCGGCGTGCTGCAGCAGGTCATCCACGAGCTGCCCGTGTCCGTGCTGCCCTCGGAGATCCCGGAGTCCGTCGAGATCGACGTCACGGGCCTCGGCATGAACGAGGCCATCCACGTGTACGACCTCGACCTCGGCGACGAGGTGGAGGTCCTCATCGATCCGGACCGGACCGTGGCCAGCGTGGTCGCGCCCAAGGCGCTCGTGGTCGAGGAGGAGGAAGAGGAGCTCGAGGAGCTGGAGATCGAGCTCGAGGAGGGCGAACTCCCCGAGGGCGAGCTCCCCGAGGGTGCCGAGGAGGAAGGAGGCGCCGAGGAGGCGGCGGAGGAAGAGGGCTCCTAGGCCCTGCTTCCGACCCGCTCCGTGAAGGTCGTCGCCGGGCTCGGCAATCCCGGGTCCGAGTACGACGACACCCGGCACAACGTCGGGTGGTGGATGGCGGACCGTCTCGCCTACGAGTGGCGTTTCGGTCCGTTCCGGCGTGAAGGCCGTGCGCTGGTCGCCGAAGGCACGGCGGCCGGCGAGTCGGTGCGGCTCATGAAGCCGCTGACGTACATGAACCGGAGCGGAGCGGTGCTTGCGCCGCT
>JASFUL010000085.1:0-14126 GCA_050050315.1 Gemmatimonadota bacterium | reverse complement strand
CGGCCATCGTTTTCTCGCTGGCGTTGTCAGTCGCTCTTCAGCTCGCGGAGGGCGTCCCAGCGCGGGTCCGGCTCCTCGAACGAGCAGTCACATTCTTCTTCGTTGCGGTTCACGCCGCAGATCGGGCAGAGCCCCCGACACGCCGCGTCGCAGACCACGTACCGGTCGACGTCCAGGACGAGCTCCTCCCGGATCGCCTCGCCCAGATCGATCTCGTCGGCGCCCGGCTCCAGGACCCGCATCTCGGGATCCTGCTCCGTGCTGCCGAGCTCGTCGGCCGGGCTGAACACGAGCGTCAGCTCGTCGTCGACCGACGTCCGAACCTCGTCGAGGCAGCGTCGACACTCCTGCACCAGCGTCCCCGCGATCCTCCCGCGGACGACGTATTCGCCGCTGCCCGCGACCGTCGCCACGACGTCCACCTCGACCGGCCCGGCGAACGTCAGATCCGTCCCCTCCCAGAGGGCGTCCTCGGGAGGTACGGCCGCCGAGACGCGGAGGGTTCCTTCGCGTTCCAACCGGCCGATGTCGATCGTGAGCATAGCTTGGAAAGCTATCCGAGGCCCCGATACGTGTCAATCGGGCAGCCCCCCCTCGGACGAGCTCCGGAATCCTGTGCCCCGCTTCACTTCCCGGCCAGGCGGGCGGCCTCCCTCGCGATCACGAGCTCCTCGCCCGTCCGCAGCGCCGCCAGGAGCACGGGCCCGCGGTGGAACGTGCCCTCGGCGCCCCCCGTGAGGGCCTGGTTCGCCTCCTCGTCCACCTCCACCCCGAGGAAGTCGAGCCCTTCGAGGCAGCGGGCCCGGATGGCAGGGCTGTTCTGGCCGATCCCGCCGGTGAACCCGATGGCGTCGAGCCCACCCAGCACGGCGGCGTAGGCGCCGATGTACTTCCGCACCCGGTAGCAGTAGACCTCCAGCGCGAGGCGCGCCCGCTCGTTCCCCGCCGCCTCCTCCTCCAGCAGATCCCGCATGTCGGGCGAGATGCCGCTCAGGCCCTGGAGGCCCGAGTGCTTGTTCAGGAGCGAGGTCGCGTCGCTGACCGTGAGCTCCTCCCGGCCCATGACGTGGAGGATCACGGCGGGATCGAGGTCGCCCGAGCGGGTGCCCATGACGAGTCCCTCGAGAGGAGTGAAGCCCATGGACGTGTCGACCGAGCGGCCGTCGAGCACCGCAGTCGCGCTCGCCCCGTTGCCGAGGTGGATCGAGACCACCCGGCAGGGCCGGTCGCCCTCCCGGGGCACCCCGGTCCCGCCGGCCGCGGCCGCTCCAGCGGCGACGCCCTCGGCGGCCACACCGGTGGAGGGCACCCGCCCCGGCTCGCCGCCGCCACGGGGCCCGAACCGCGCGTCTCCCTGGCGCTCCAGGTCGCACATCTCGGTGATCCGCGACGACACGTAGGCGTGGCTCGTCCCGTGGAAGCCGTATCGACGGATGCGGTGGCGCTTGTACAGGACGTACGGCACGGCGTAGTGGAAGGCCCGGGGCTCGAGGGTTGCGTGGAAGGCCGTGTCGAACACCGCCACGTGGGGGACGTCGGGCAGCCGCTCCCGGGCCGCCTGGATGCCGGAGAGGTTGTGGGGGTTGTGGAGGGGCGCCAGCGCGATGGACTCCCGGATCCCCTCCAGGACGGCGCCGTCCACGACCTCCGAGCCGGTGAACCGCTCGCCGCCGTGGACGACGCGATGCCCCACGGCGTCGATGTCCTCGGGACGCTCCACCGCACCCCGTTCGGGGTCGGTGATCAGCTCCAGGACGGCCCGGATGGCGTCCCGGTGATCCAGGATCGAGGCGGACTGCCGGATGCGGGTCCCGTCGGAAGCCCGGGTCTGGGTGAGCATCGCCCCGCCGGCGCCGATCCGCTCGATCGAGCCCACGACCAGCGGTTCGCCCGAGTCGGTGTCGATGACCTGGTACTTCACCGACGACGACCCGGAGTTGACGACCAGGACCCTACCCACGGATGAGCTCCTCGAGCTCCGGGCGGCCCAGGTCGAGCGTCTCGTCCTCCACGCGCTGGCCGCTCTCGTCGTATTGGTAGAACCCCCGCCCGCTCTTCTCTCCCAGCCATCCCCGGGACACCATCATCCGGAGGACCGGCGACGGCCGGAACTGGGGCAGCCCGAGCTCGCTCCACAGGCTCTCCAGCGCCCTGTGGACCGAGTCCAGCCCCATCTCGTCGGCCAGGGCGAGGGGCCCGTGGCTGCCCCCCAGCCTCAGCTTCATGGACCGGTCGATGCCGTCGCGGGTCGCCACCCCTTCGAGCAGCGTGTTCATCGCCTCGTTGACGAGCGCGAGGGTGAGGCGCGTGGTGACGTAGCCCGGGTACTCGGAGACCTCGACGACCTCCTTCTCGAGCAGGGCGCCCACCTCGCGCGCGACGCCCAGCGTCTCCTTCGACGTCTCCCGGCCCTGGACGAGCTCCACCGCCGAGACCCGCGGTACCGGGTGCAGGAAGTGGAGGCCCGCGAAGCGGGGACGACGACGCGCCGGGAGCTTCTCCCCCAGCTCCGTCACGGACAGCGTCGACGTGTTCGTGAAGAAGACCGTGTCCTCCCGACAGATCCGGTCGAGGCGGTCCAGCAGCGTGGCCTTGCGCTCCCGGTCCTCCTGGATGGCCTCGAAGACGACCGGCACTTCCGACAGCTCCTCGAGGCTGATGCTGCCCTTCACGCGCGCCAGCACGGCGTCCCGCTCGGTGTCCGTCATGGCCCACCGCGCGATGTCACGGTTCATCCCCTCGCGGAGCTGGGCGAGGCTCTTCTCGAGCATCTCCGGCCCGGCTTCGCACAGGACCACATCGACACCCGCCTGTGCCAGGGCCCGGGCGATCCCGCGTCCCGCGGTCCCACCCCCGACGACCCCGGCCGTCTGGATGTTCATCGGTTCTCCAGCCCGCTCACCGCGGGATCAGCCCCGGTTGGCCAGGAGCGCCTGCCGGGAGAAGAAGAAGGCGATCTCCACCTCGGCGTTCTCATCGGAGTCCGACGCGTGGATGGCGTTCCGCTCCTTCGACTGGGCGTACAGCCGGCGGACGGTGCCCTCGTCGGCCTCCGCCGGATCGGTGGCCCCGATCACCTCTCTGAGACGGGGCACCGCGTTCTCGGCCTCGAGGACCATCGGGATGACCGGCCCCGAGGTCATGAACGCGACCAGGGAGTCGTAGAATGGACGCTCCCGGTGCACCGCGTAGAACTCCCGGGCCTGGGCCTCGGTGAGCCAGCACATCCGGAGCGCCCGGATCGTGAAGCCCGCGTCCTCGAAGTGGGCCAGGATCCTTCCGGCCTTCCCCGATCCGACCGCGTCGGGCTTGATGATGGCGAGGGTTCGATTCATCTGCACATCTCTATGTTGAAGGTTCTCTCTCCAGTGTCAGGCGGGGCGCCCGCGGCCTCTGCCACCCGGGCCGAACAGCCGCCTCAGGATGGCCTGCCGGGTCAGGAAGCCGATGAGCTCTCCCTCTCTCACCACCGGGAGCTGCTCCACGTCCCGGTTCACCATGAGATTGGCCGCCTCGTACAGGCTCTGGTCCTCGGCCACGCACATGACCGTCCGCGTCATCACGTCCCGCGCGGCCATCGTGCCCAGGCCACCGGGCCCCTCCTCGGTCCCGTCGGGCTCACGCCCCCGCTGACTAGGCAGGAGCTGCTCCAGGGCGTCCCCGGCGCTGATGATCCCCAGGACCTCGAGGTTCTCGCCCACCACCGGAACGGCGTGGAGCTGCCGGCGCACCATGAGATCGACCACCTCGGAGAGGGGCGTGTCGGGGTAGATGCGGTAGGTGAGGGGCGTGAGAGCGTCCTCGACGAGCAGACTCTCCCGAAGCTCGGTGGCCATGAGCTCGTCGAGTCCGCGGATCTCCACGGGCGAGGCCGCACGGAGCAGACGGGCGGTGGTGCCCTCTTCGCGCAGCACCCGCACGAGCGCCGGAATGAACTGCTCCTGGAGCCCGTCGATCCGACGGGGTGTCAGGAGGAGCAGGACGGCGCGGGCGCTCCCGGGCGGGGCCGCGCCCTCGGCCGTGACCCTGAACGGGGTCCGGGCCACGCCCAGGGTGAGGGAGACGTCGTCCAGGTCCTCGAGGCGGCCGGCGACGAGAACCACGTCGTCGTTCACACGCAGGACCTCGCCCTGGCTCCCGAACGCCAGGTCCCGGGCCAGCTTCTGTCCCGGCTCGCGGTCGGTGGAGCCGCTGGCGTGCAGCAGCCCGACGAGGTGCTGGAGCGCCCCCTGGAGGTCGGCGGCCTCCAGGGGGAGGGCGATCCAGTCGTCGATCAGGAGCTCGGAGAGGCGCATGATAGTCGCCGGCACGGGGCCGGGGCTGGTCAGCCCAGCGCCTCGCCGATCAGCTCGGCGATCTCGACGGGACGCTTGGCGACCGCGATTCCGGCGTTCTCGAACGCCTGCATCTTCTCCTCCGCCGTGCCCGCGGAACCGCTGATGATGGCCCCGGCGTGCCCCATCCGACGGCCTGGCGGTGCCGTCTGCCCGGCGATGAAGCCGACCACCGGCAGATCGACGTGCTCCTCCGCGTACTCGGCGGCCTCCTGCTCGTCCGTCCCGCCGATCTCGCCGATCATCACGATCGCCTCGGTCTCGGGGTCGTCGTTGAACTCGGCCAGGCAGTCGATGAACTTGGTGCCGATCAAGGGATCGCCCCCGATGCCGACGCAGGTCGTCTGACCGATGCCCGCCTCGGTGAGGTGATACACCGCCTCGTAGGTCAGGGTACCGGAGCGGGAGATCACGCCGACCGGGCCGGGAGCCACGATCTGCCCGGGCAGGATGCCCACCTTGGACTTTCCGGGAGAGATGAGCCCCGGACAGTTGGGCCCGATGACGCGGGCGCCCATGTCGTCCACGAAGGCGTGCACCCGGGCCATGTCCTGCACCGGGATGCCCTCGGTGATGGCCACGATCAGCTCGACGCCGGCGTCGGCCGCCTCCATGATGGCGCTGGCCGCGAAGGCCGGCGGCACGTAGATGACGGAGCAGTTGGCGCCGGTCTCCTCGACGGCCTCGTCCATGGCGTTGAAGATCGGGACGGTGCCGTCGTCGGACCCCTGGAAGGTCTGTCCGCCCTTCCCCGGGGTCACGCCCGCCACGACGTTCGTGCCGTACTCCATCATCTCGCGCGTGTGGAACGAGCCGTCGCGCCCGGTGATGCCCTGGACGACCAGCCGGGTGTTCTCGTCGATGAAGATGGACATGGCTCAGTTCCCCCCCGCGAGCTGTACGGCTTTCTCGACCACTTCGTCCATGGACGTGTAGGCGCTGAAGCCCGCCCCTCCGAGGATCTCGAGCGCCTCCTCCTCGTTCGTGCCGGTGAGCCGGATGACGATCGGCACCTCCATGTCGATCCTGCTCGTGGCCTCCACGATCCCGTTGGCGACGTCGTCGCACCGGGTGATTCCGCCGAAGATGTTGAAGAGGATGACCTTCACGTTCGGATCGTCGGTGATGATCTCGAGGGCCGCGACCACCTTGTCCGGGTTCGACGAGCCCCCGATGTCGAGGAAGTTCGCGGGCTCGCCTCCGTAGTACTTCACCAGGTCCATGGTGGCCATGGCCAGGCCGGCGCCGTTGACGCAGCACCCGACGTTGCCGTCCAGCTTCACGTAGCTCAGGCCCGCCTCCCGGGCTTTCGTCTCGGCGGGCGGTTCGGAGCCCGTGTCGCGGTAGGCCGCGACCTCCGGCCTCCGGAAGAGCTCGTTGTCGTCGATGGAGATCTTGGCGTCGATGGCCTTGACCTCGTCCGCCTTCGTGACGATCAGGGGGTTGATCTCGGCCATCGAGGCCCCCGAGTCGTGGAACGCCCGGTAGAGCTGGCCCATGACCCGGCCGGCCTGTTTGATCAGCCCCGGGTCCTCGTAGAGGAAGTTCGCGAGCCAGTAGCCCTGGTGCGGGAGGAGCCCGTACCGGGGGTCGACGTGGAGGCGACGGATGGCTTCGGGGCGCTCCGCCGCCACCTGCTCGATGTCGATACCTCCCTCGGGAGACACCATGAAGAGCGGTTCCTGCGCCGCCCGGTCCATCAGGACCCCGACGTACGATTCGTGGGCGATGTCCTCGGCGGGCGTGACGAGCACCTTGCCCACGGTGAGTCCCTTGATTTCCATCCCCAGGATGGCCTCGGCGTGCGCCCGAGCCTCCTCGGGAGTCCGCGCCAGCTTCACGCCCCCGGCCTTCCCCCGGCCTCCGGCGTGGATCTGGGCCTTCACCACGACCGTGCCGCCGTAGCCGCGGGCGATCTCCTCGGCCTCGTCGGGGGTCGTGGCCACCTCTCCCGGTGGCACGGGCATGCCCGCCTTGCGGAAGATCTCCTTCGCCTGAAACTCGTGTATGTCCATGGCAGTCCTCTCGGGGATTCCTGCCGGGGCATCGCAGGCGCCGTCACCCGGGGGCGACGTCGGGACGAGCCGCCGGCGCGACCTGCTACAGAATGTTGAAGGTACGGACCGGCCGGAACGCGATCAACGGCCGCCGCCCCCGGTGGAATCGGCGGCCACGGCACCCCCGCCGTCCCCACCCCCACCGAGCTCCTCCAGAAGACTTCGGAGCTCGGCCAGCGCCTCTCCGAAGCCCTGGTAGTCGCCCTCCCGAAGGCGGCTCTCGGCGCGGTCGAGCACCTCGAGCGCCTCCGCGGGCCAACGCTCGGCGGAGGGGACCGACGAGGCTGCCCCGGCTCCCGGAAGTCCCTCCGTTCCCGCGACGGTCCCCTCGTCACCGGCGAAGTCCGAGGGAAGCCTGCCGGCGAGAGCGGCCACCGCCCCCTCCAGCGTCGGCTCCATGCTGACCCGGTTTCCGTCGCTCACGACGAAGCCCCGGAGCTGCGGGATCGCGTCCGCCTCGGCGGCCAGGAAGACCGGCTCCATGTAGAGGATGTTCGAGCCTACGGGCACCAGGTGGAGGTGCCCCGTCCAGACCTGGCTGCCGCCGGTGCGCCACAGCGAGAACTGCTGGCTGATCTCGGGGTCCTGCTCCACCAGGGCCTCGACCTGTCGGGGTCCCGGGACCTGGTCCTCCACGGGTACGTCGAACAGGACGAGACGGCGCGTCCCGTCCGGGAGGAGGCGGCCCGCCGTGATGGCCGTCAGATTCTGCCGCCCCACCGGCACGAAGACGGTGGTCAGGTGAAAGCCGTCCTCGTCGTCGCCGGGCAGGCGGTAGATCCCGTATTCCGCCTCGTAGGAGACCGGGTTGGTGGACTGGAAGAGCTCCCGCGGGTGCGCCCACACGTCCTGCTGCCCGTGGAACTGGGGCGCGGTGTTCTGGTGGTACTGGAGGAGCACCTCGGACTGGAGGGCGAGCAAGCCCCGGGCGTACCGCAGGTGCTCACGGAGCTCGGGGGGCATCTCCTCCAGGGGTCGCACGAGCCCGGGGAACGCCCGGGCGTACGCCTCGAGGAGGGGGTCCTCTCCCGGCAGGGCGTAGAAGCGTACCTCGCCGGTGACGCCGTCCACCGTGACCTTCAGGCTGTTCCGGACCCAGCTGGCCGGAGCGCGCCACGGGAGGGCGTACGGGCTCGACAGCGGGAACGCTCGCGCCGCGGTGAAGCCCTCCAGGATCCAGACGATCCTCCCGTCCTCGACCACGGGGTACGGCGCTTCGGGATAGTCGAAGAAGGGCGCCACGCTACGGACCCGCTCGAGCACCTGGCGGCGGAAGACGAACCGGCTCGAGTCCGTGACCTCCCGGGCGAAGAAGAGGTTCGGGTCCCGGAAGCGCCAGGCGAACGCGAAGGTGCGCCCGAGCGAGGAGAGGACGATGCCTTCGGGGAAGTCCTCCCCCGCCTCGCCCCGGGCGCCCAGCGAGTCCACGAAGGCCGTGTCCGACGGGTTGACGATGGCGTATCGCTGCGGCGTGGCCGTCACGTATACGTTCGGGCGGGTCAGGTCCAGCGCCGGCGGCGCTCCCCGGGCGAACTCCGGCGGGATGGCCGACAGGTACATCGGCGGCCGCCCCTCCTCGGTCCGCTCCGCCGCGGCGGCGGCCACGGCCCCCATCCCCGCGAGATACCTCTCCCGGATGTGGCGGTTCTGCCAGTTGGGGTCCTCGACGGCCGCGGGGTCGACCTCCCGGACGGAGAGGGCCACGGGCTCGCGCGGCGAGTCGGCGTCGTCCGCCCCCGTCCGGTACCGGTCGATGGCGACGTGGTTGAAGTCGTAGTACGCGTACCGGGCCTCGAGCTCCCGGAACGTCGTCAGGAGCGTGGCCGCGGTCCACACCGGGAGCCCCTCGAACTGCCTGCGGGCCTGCATCCAGTCGATGCCTTCCTCCGGCGGGGCGTAGTCGAAGCGCTCCCGCTCGAGGTCGGAGAGCCCGAAGCCCGTGCGGGTGAAGGCGATGTTGTGCAGGATGTACGGAGTCTCGCGCTCGAGCTCGTTCGGCTCCACCTGGAACCGCTGGACGAGCGCGGGCCAGAGCTGGCCCACCAGGAGCCCGCCGACCAGGACCACGCCGACCCCGGTCAGCGCGGGGACGAGCCGGTTTTTCAGCGCGCCCCAGAAGACGAGCGCTCCCCCGAGGACCGCCAGGCCCGCCATCACGGTCAGCCCCGGCAGGCGTGCGTGGGCGTCGGCGTACCCGAAGATCCCCTGGACCGACGAGCTCCCGTCCTGCAACAGGACGTACCGTCCGAGCAGGAACTGCACGGCGAGCAGAAGGATGAAGGCGGCCACGACCGAGCCCAGGTGGATCCGGGGTTGCTCCCCCATGACCACGCCCTTCTCACCCCAGCGCAGGGAGCCGGTGGCGGCGTACCCCCCGGCGCACACGGTGAAGACCAGGAAGGCGGTGATCAGGGCGAACGTCACCGCCGCGCGCAGCAGCGGGAGCACGAACATGTAGAAGGACGCGTCCCGACCGAGGATCGGGTCCACGATGCCCCACTCGCCGCCCCGGAGGGCCAGCAGGAGCTGGATGCCCGTGTCGGGGTGGACCGAGCCGCCGAACCAGAGTCCCAGGAGGGCGGACAGGGCCAGCATGCCCCACAGGACGTAGCTCTTCGGGAGCTGCTCGCTGATCTCGAGGTTCCCGAAGCGTCGCTTGATCTGGATGCCGCTCAGGGTGCGGGCCACCAGCCGCAGGTTCAGGAAGATCGCGAGTCCCACGATCAGCCCGGCCAGGAAGCGGGTCCCGGCGCTCCAGAGCGTTCGGGTCCAGAAGACGCCGAGATAGCCCACCTCGCCGTGCCACAGGACCTCGATGTAGAGCTCCACGAGCAGGCGGCCGAGGATGAGCAGCGCACCCAGCGCGACCACCGCGACCAGGAAGAGCCTGCCCCGGCCGCCCGGACGGAACGACGGCTTGCTCGTCATCGCGTCACCCCCCCGGGGCGATCAGAGCTCCACGCCCTCGCTGCGCAGCCAGGCCTCGACCTCCTCGCGGATCGAGGCGAGACGCTCGGCGGTGCGGGCCTCGAAACGGGCGACGATCACCGGCTGGGTGTTCGACGAGCGCAGCAGCGCCCACCCGTCGCCGAACTGGATGCGCGCACCGTCCACGTCGATCACCTCCCGCTCCCGGGCGAAGTGCTCCTGGGCTTTGCGGACGATCTCCCACTTGGCCTCCTCGCCCACCTCGATCCGGATCTCGGGAGTGGAGACGTAGGCCGGGAAGTCGGCCACGAGCTCGGAGAGGAAGCGTTCCTGGCGGGCCAGGAGGTCCAGGAGCAAGCACGCGTCGAAGAGGGCGTCGTCGAAGCCGAGGTAGAGGTCACCGCCCACGCAGATGTGACCGCTCAACTCGCCGGCCAGGGGCGCCCCCACCTCCACCATCTTCTCCTTGATGAGGGAGTGGCCCGTCTTCCACATGACGGCGTGCCCGCCGGCCTTCTCGAACACCTCCGGCAGCACCTGGGAACACTTGACGTCGAACACGAGGGACTGACCCTCGCCCTTCCGGTCCAGGAGGTCGAGCCCGAAGAGCAGGAGCAGGAGGTCGCCCCGCACCACGTTCCCCTCCTCGTCCAGCACGCCGATCCGGTCGCCGTCGCCGTCGAAGGCGATCCCGACCTCGCAGCGCGACGACTTCACCTCCTCCACCAGCTCGGCCAGGTTCTCGTCCACTGTCGGGTCGGGGTGATGGTTGGGGAACGTGCCGTCGGACTCGCAGTAGAGCGGCGTGACCTCGGCCCCCAGGGCCTCCAGCAGCTCGACGGCCACCACGGACGCGGTGCCGTTGCCGCAGTCGACCGCCACCCGCACCGGCCGGGCGATCTCGAAGCGTCCCGTCACGTCGGCGACGTAGTCGTCGAGGACGTCGCGCTCCTCCACGCTCCCGTCGCCCGACGCCAGGTCGCCGGACACGATCCGGTCGCGGAGACCGGTGATGGTGTCGCCGTAGATGGCACGGCCCTGCACGGTCATCTTGATGCCGTTCCACTCGGGCGGGTTGTGGGAGCCGGTGATCTGGACACATCCGTCGGTGCCCAGGGTCTTCTCGGCCCAGTAGACCACCGGCGTGGGCGCGGTGCCGACGTGCACCACCCGGGCGCCACCCGCCGTCAGGCCCCGCACGAGCGCTTCCGACAGGCGCGGCGAGCTGGGGCGGTTGTCGTACCCCGTGACCACCTCGGGTCCGTCGACCCCGGTCCGCTCCCGCAGGAGCGTGGCGTAGGCCCGGCCCACACCCTCGGCGACGTCCTCGGTGAGGTCGTCCCCGACGATGCCGCGGATGTCGTACTGGCGGAAGATGTGCTCGGCGGGTGTCATGGAGCGCGTCGTTCTCCGGTGGATGCGATGCGTGGTGCGGGCCGCCGCCCGACCTGGCGGCGGAAGGAGCGCGGTTCTCGCCGATCCCGTACCCGGGAGGGGGAGAGGGTTTCCGGCGGCGCGGAATGCTGGCCCGCCCGGGCCTGTCCCGCCTATACTGCAGCGCGTTCGGCCCCGGGGATCCCCGACGCCCTCCGCTCCCACCCCCCTTCTTCCCACCGACGAGGAACGCCCTCCGTGAAGGCATCCGACCTCTTCATCCGCTGCCTCGAGACCGAGGGCATCGAGTACGTGTTCGGCGTTCCCGGAGAGGAGAACGCCGACTTCATGATGTCCCTGGAGGCGTCGGAAGAGATCCGTTTCGTGCTGACGCGCCACGAGCAGGGAGCGGCCTTCATGGCCGAGGTCTACGGCCGCCTCACCGGCAATCCGGCGGTCTGCCTCGGGACGCTCGGGCCGGGCGCCACGAACCTGCTCACCGGGGTCGCCGACTCGAACATGGACCGGGCCCCCATGCTGGTCGTGACGGGTCAGGGCGACACCGAGCGTCTCCACAAGGAGTCCCACCAGGTCATGGACGTGGTCAGCATGTTCCGACCCGTCACCAAGTGGGCCCAGACGGTCCGCCACCCGGACAACATCCCCGAGATCGTCCGCAAGGCCGTCCGCGTGGCCCGGACGGAGAAGCCCGGCGCGTGCATGGTGGAGCTGCCCGAGGACATCGCCAAGCGCGCCAGCGGCACGGAGCCCATCGAGGTGCGCAAGTTCCGGCGGCCGGTACCCGACGACAAGATCCTCGACCGGGCGTGGGACGCCATCCGGAACGCCCGGCGCCCCCTCATCCTCGCCGGGAACGGGTGCATCCGCCGGCGTGCCAGCAAGCAGCTCCGCCGCTTCGTCGAGAAGACGGGCATCGGTGTGGTCAACACGTTCATGGCCAAGGGCGCCCTGGACATGGACGACCCCCGCTGCTGCTTCACGGTGGGCCTCGGCTCCCGGGACATCCCGGCCGTCGCCCTCGACAAGGCCGACCTCGTCATCTCCCTCGGATACGACATGGTCGAATACCACCCCCGGCTGTGGAACCGCGGCGACCAGCACAAGGTGGTGCACTTCGACTTCATCCCGGCCGAGATCGACGAGCACTATCGCATCCAGGTGGAGGTGGTGGGCGACCTGGCCCACTCGCTCTGGATGCTGAACGAGCGCGTCGACGCCCTCGACGCCGACGACCCCGCCGACGCGCTGGACTTCGACCACGGCCACGCCCGCTGGTGCCGGGAGGAGATGCTGGAGGAGTTCGCCGCGTGGGCCGACGACGACGCCACGGGCACGATCAAGCCCCAGAAGGCCCTCTGGGACGCGCGACAGGTCATGGGTCCCGACGACCTGGTGCTCTCCGACGTGGGCGCCCACAAGATGTGGATCGCGCGCTACTACCAGTGCCACCGGCCGAACACGTGCCTCATCCCCAATGGGTTCTGCTCCATGGGCTTCGCGCTCCCGGGCTCCATCGGGGCCAGCCTCGTGCAGCCCGAGAACCGGGTGCTCGCGATCTGCGGCGACGCCGGCTTCCTGATGAACGTGCAGGAGATGGAGACGGCCCGGCGCGTCGGATGCGACAACCTCACCTGCATGGTGTGGCAGGACGACGCCTACGGCCTGATCGCGTGGAAGCAGGACAACCAGTTCGGACGGCACACCGAGCTCGGGTTCGGCAACCCCGACTTCGTGAAGCTCGCCGAAGCCTTCGGCTGGAACGGATTCCGGTGCGAGGACAGCGCGCGTCTGCGGGACGTGCTGGAGGCCTCTTTCCAGGCCGACGGGCCGAGCCTGGTGGTGATCCCGATCGACTACCGGGAGAACCAGGCGCTGACCGAGCGGCTCGGCCAGATCGAGGTGACGATCTGATGGACGACAGCTACCCGCTCTACCTGGCCAACCGCCCCGAGCGCCCGAACACCGACCTGGCGGTCACCGACAAGTACTCCGGCGAGATCGCGACCCGGGTGGCCATGGCGTCGCCCGCGGACATCGACCGGGCCATCGGCGCCGCCGTGGCCGCGGCGGCTCCGATGCGTCGGATGGCGTCCTACGAGCGACGGGCGGTGCTGAGCCACTGCGTCCACCGCTTCGGCGAACGGGCCGAGGAGCTGGCCGAGTCGTTGTGCATCGAGGCCGGCAAGCCGATCCGGGACGCGCGCGGCGAGGTGGGCCGGTTGATCGACACGTTCCGCGTCGCGGCCGAGGAGGCCACGCGCCTGGGGGGCGAGGTGATGCCCCTGGACATCACCCCCCGGACCCGTGGCTACCGGGGAATCTGGAAGCGCGTGCCGCTCGGACCGTGCTCCTTCATCTCGCCGTTCAACTTCCCGCTGAACCTGGCGGCCCACAAAGTGGCGCCGGCGTTGGCGGTCGGCTGTCCCTTCGTGCTCAAGCCGGCGAGCCTCACACCGGTCGGGGCCCTCATCATCGGCGAGGTGCTGGCCGAGACGGACCTGCCGGAGGGGGCCTTCTCGATCCTCCCGTGCAGCCGGGACGGGGCGGACCTCTTCACGACCGACGAGCGGCTGAAGCTGCTCTCGTTCACCGGCTCGCCGGCCGTCGGGTGGGCCTTGAAGGCCCGGGCCGGGAAGAAGAAGGTCGTGCTCGAGCTGGGAGGCAACGCCGCGGTGATCGTCGACCGGGACGCGGACCTGGACGACGCGGTGGAGCGGATCGTATTCGGCGCCTTCTACCAGTCTGGACAGAGCTGCGTGAGCGTGCAGCGGATCCTGGTGCACGAGGACGTCCACGAGCCGTTCCGCGACCGCCTGGTCGAGCGGACCCGGCAGCTCCGGAGCGGCGACCCGCGGGACGAGGCGACGTTCATCGGGCCGATGATCTCCGAGAGGGAGGCCGAGCGGCTCCACGGCTGGATCCTCGAAGCCGTGGAGGCGGGAGCGCGCGTGTTGTGCGGCGGGGAGCGCGACGGCGCGATGCTCGAGGCCACCCTGCTCGAGGAGGTCCCCCCCGACGCGGCGGTGGTGTGCCAGGAGGCGTTCGGGCCGGTCGCGGTGATCGACCGCTTCACCGACTTCGACGAGGCGCTCCGCCGCGTGGACGACAGCGTCTTCGGGCTCCAGGCCGGGATCTTCACGCGGGACCTCTACAAGGCGCAGAAGGCGTGGGACGAGCTGGAGGTCGGCGGCGTGATCGTGGGCGACGTGCCGAGCTGGCGCGTCGACAACATGCCCTACGGGGGGGTGAAGGAGAGCGGTCTCGGCCGGGAAGGCGTTCGCTTCGCCATGGAGGACATGACCGAGATCCGCCTGCTGGCCATCCGGGACGTGCCCGGGGCGTAGCAGCTCGAACCCTCCCGCGACGCCGGCCCGCAGGGGGCCGCGGTCGAGCGGCCGGGCGGAGGGAGTGT
>JASFUL010000084.1:0-14141 GCA_050050315.1 Gemmatimonadota bacterium | reverse complement strand
GCGATCCCCTCAGCGGCCGCCCGCTCCCCCTGCCGCATCCCCCGCGTAGAACCCCTGGCCGATCGCCTGCCCTTCGAGCATGGCGCGCCGGAAGAAGTCGTCGGTGGCTCCGAACGCGAGGAGCCATCGGGAGTGGAGGAGGAAGTCGTGCACCTCGTCGGGGAAGACGATCAGCTCGTACGGGACCTCGTTGGCCCGCAGGAGCTGCACCAGCCCCACCGTCTGGGAGAAGTCGACGTTCCGGTCGTCGTCCCCCTGGATGAGGAGCACCGGCGACGTCCACGACTCGACCTCGGAGATGGACGAAGCCCGGTAGGAGGTGCTGTCCGGGTTCAACGCGTCGCCCCACAGGTGGACGCCGGCCATGTCCACGCCCGCGCGGAAGAGGTCCGAGTCCCGCGCGAGACCCTGGGCCGTCAGGATGCCCCCGTAGGACAGCCCCCACAGCCCCACCCGCTCCGGGTCCACGTCGTCCCGCGACGCCAGGTACCGGCCCGCCGCCCGGATGTCCAGGTACTCGCTGTTGCCGCGGGGGCCGTAGTCCGGACGCTCCCGGAACTCGCGCCCGTAGCCGATCCCCGACCGGTAGTTGACCGCGAGGACCACGTAGCCGCGGCTGGCGAAGTACTGGTTCATGGCGTACGCCATGTGGTAGAAGTGCATGTAGTGGTACCCGAGGAGCATCTGCCGGCGGGACCCCCCGTGGATGAAGATCAGCGCCGGCCTTCGCTCGCCGGGGGCCAGGTCGGGGGGCAGGAAGAGCTGGTTGTAGAACTCGAAGCCGTCCTCGGCTTCCAGCGTCACGGCCTCCGGCACCACGTGCCGCTCCGTCGGGAAGCGCTCGGGGATGCGCGGAGCGATCCAGCGTACGTCCCCCCCGCCGGCGTCGACGAGCCCGACCGAGAGGGGGCGCCGAGCGGACGCACCCAGGAGGGCCACCCGCCCTCCCCTTCCGGGAACCGTGGGATACGTCTCGATCCCGTCGCCACGCGTCAGGCGCTCGGCGTCGCCGGCGTCCCCGTCCACGGGGACGCGCCAGAGGTGGCGGCGGTCGATGTCGCCCGCGTTGGTGGCGTAGTAGAGCCAGCGCCCGTCGGGCGGGACGTCGACGAACTCCACCATCCCCTCGCCCGGCGTGAGCAGCGTCGGCTCCGCGCCGTCGTCCGAGCCGTCGGCCGCCACGGCCCAGTACTGCCGCCAACCAAGGGGCTCGGCCTCGAAGAGGAGACGGTTCCCGGCCCACCGGATCTCGCGGATCTCCTCGAGGATCGAGTCACCGGGCTGCGTGTGCCACACGCGCCGGCCCTTTCCCGTGCGGGCGTCGGCCACCCAGATCTCGAGGTCGTGCCCGCCGGCGAAGTGGGCCTCGAAGAGCCCCGGCGGCGCCCACTCCGGAGGCGAGTCGGGGCGGCTACCCCGGCGCCACCACGCCCGCTCCGTCTCCTGACCGAAGGGGAGCCCGGGACGCCGCAGGAAGGCAACCCGCGAGCCGTCGGGAGACCACGTGGGATCGTCGTCCCGGTCCACGCCGGGAGCCAGCCAGGTCACCGTGCGGTGCCGCGTATCGTAGACGCCGACGAAGCGATGGTCTTCCCGGTTGCTCTCGAAGGCGATGTGCCGGGAGTCGGGCGACCAGACCGGATCGCCGTTCTCGCCCCAGGCGCGGACCAGGGGCTCCGACGCCCCGCGGCGGGGGGGGCCGCCGGCGCCGGGGTCGACGGGGGTCGCGTGGATCTGACCATCCTCCTCCCACGCGATCCACTCCCCGTCGGGCGACAGCGCGAAGCTCCACGCCTCCGCCACCTTCCACGGGTCCCCTCCCCCGTCGGTCCGGGTGGCCCACACGGCGCGCTCGGCCCCTTCAGGCCGGCTGGTCGGGTTGGCGATCCAGTCGACGTCGTTGGGCTCGTGTCCGCGCACGAAGACCACGAGCGAGCCGTCGTCGGAGATCCGGAGGTCGCCCAGGTCCCGACCGTCGTCCTCCGTCCACGCCGTCAGCCGCACCGGAGTGTACTCCGGCGCCCCCGCGGTCCAGACGTTCCGCATCCCCCGCTCGTACTCGATCCAGGCGATCCGGTCGCCGTCCCGGGCGGCGACGAGGTCCCGGGGGAAGCCCGGGCTGAGGACGTCGGCGATGGAGAAGGACGTCTGGGCCACGAGCCCCGCGGTCGGCGCCTCCAACACCCCGACCAGGAGAGTGGTGACGAGGACGGCGAGGAAGGGGGGATGGCGACGGACGGGACGGGAACGGTCCATGGGTGGCTCCGGTCCGGGACGAGGGGACGGGGGACGAGGGCAGAGTGCCGGCCGGGGGGGGTGCCGGGCAAGGGCGGGAGATCGGGAGGGGTATGTATATTTATGCACATATCTTGACAATCTAGTCAGACCGGGTAGCTTGGTGGGTCCCCACGCTTCCCACTCCCCGACGATGCAGCGATGACCCCGCACAGCGAGACCCCGCTCTCCCGGCCCCGGCGCCTGGTTCTCAAGGTCGGCAGCCGGCTCCTCACCGAGGGCACGGAGCGCCTCCAGCGTGCGGCGGTCGAGAGGATCGTGGACGCCGTCGCCGGCCACCCCGAGACCGAGACCGTGCTGGTGACCAGCGGCGCCGTGGCCAGCGGGTACTCGGCGCTCGGGCTCCGTCACCCACCGGCCGACGTCCCCCGCCGCCAGGCCGCGGCGGCGGTGGGACAGGCGAAGCTGATGCAGCTCTACGCCGAGCTGTTCGAGGCGCGCGGCCTGCGCGTGGGCCAGATCCTCCTCACCCACGACGTCCTCCGTGACCGGCAACGCTTCGTCCACGCGCGCAACACGCTCTCGGCGCTCTTCGCCTGTGGCATCCTCCCGATCGTCAACGAGAACGACACGCTGAGCGTGCCCGAGACGAGGGTGGGTGACAACGACAACATCGCCGCGTACACGGCCGCCCTCGTGGACGCGGACGCGCTGGTGCTCCTGACCGACGTCGACGGCGTGTTCGACGGGGATCCGTCGTCCGACCCGGAGGCGCGGGTCATCGCCCGGGCGGACGACGCCGCGGCCCTCGTGCGCTACTGCTTCCGGAAGGAGTCGGCGGAATCGGTCGGAGGCATGACGACGAAGCTCGAAGCCGCGGAGATGGCCGCC
The DNA here is from genome assembly GCA_050050315.1 of Gemmatimonadota bacterium. GTDB lineage: Bacteria > Gemmatimonadota > Gemmatimonadetes > Longimicrobiales > Gaopeijiaceae > JASFUL01. Next base: position 11,015 of record JASFUL010000084.1, on the reverse strand, counting down.
AGCTACGGGATCCCCACGGTGATCGCCAACGGCATCGATCCGGCCGCCGTGGCGGCGGTCTACCGGGGCCGGCCCACGGGGACCCGGATCGAGGCGTCGCCCAACCCGCTCCGGCCCCGCAAGCACTGGGTCGCCAACCACCTCGGACCCACGGGCACCGTCGTCGTCGACGAAGGGGCGGCGCAGGCGCTGCGCAGCGGCGTGACGAGCCTCCTGCCCAGCGGCGTGCGGGACGTCACCGGCCGCTTCGTCCGGGGAGACGTGGTCACGATCGTTACCGAGGACGGGGGGGAGCTGGCCCGGGGCATCGCCCGCTACACCCACGGCGAGCTTCGGCTGGCCAAGGGACGCCACTCGAGGGAGGTCCCCGAGATCCTGGGCGTGCCCCTCGGGGCGGAGGTGGTGCACGCCGAGGACCTCGTGCTCACGGAGGGCTTCCGATGAGCGACGGGGTCCTGGTGTCGAGCCCGGAGGGGACGGGAGCCGGAACGGAGGAGCGCGACGCCGTCATCGAGACCCAGGCCCGGCGGGCGCGGGACGTGTCCCGGCAGCTGGCCCGCATGGAGCACACCGCGCGGACCGCGTCGCTGGAAGCCATGGCGGCCGAGATGCTCTCGAGGCGGGACGAGATCCTGTCGGCCAACGCCCGGGACGTGGCCGCGGCCGAGTCGGCGGGGACAAGGGGCCCGATGCTGGACCGCCTGCGACTGGACGCCGGGCGGGTCGACGGGATGGCCCGGGCCGTGCGCGAGGTGGCGGCCCTCCCCGATCCGGTGGGTGAGGTGACGGAGGAATGGGTCCGCCCCAACGGGCTCCGGGTCTCACGGGTTCGGATCCCGCTCGGCGTGATCGCCATGATCTACGAGAGCCGGCCCAACGTCACCTGCGACGCGGCCGCCCTCTGCTTCAAGGCCGGCAACGCCGTGATCCTCCGGGGAGGGCGTGAGGCGCGCCACTCCAACGGGGCCATCGCCGACGCCCTCCGGGCCGGGCTCGAGGGGACGGGGGTCGACCCCGACGCCGTCCAGCAGATCGCCTTCCTCGAGCGCGAGGCCGTGCCGACGTTGCTGCGCCAGGAGGAGCACGTCGATCTCGTGATTCCCCGGGGTGGCGAGGCGCTGATCCGGGCGGTGACCCGGGCGAGCCGGATCCCGGTGCTCAAGCACTACAAGGGGGTCTGCCACGTGTACGTGGACCGGAGCGCCGAGCCGGGGATGGCGTCGGAGATCGTGGCGAACGCCAAGGCCCAGCGGCCGGGTGTGTGCAACGCCCTGGAGACGCTGCTCGTGCACGAGTCGGCCGCGAGGGCGACGCTCCCGGCCATCGCGGAGCGCCTCCGGGAGGAGGGGGTGGAGCTGCGGGGCTGCCCACGGACCCGCGAGCTCCTGGGCGACCGGGTGCGGCCCGCGACGGAGGACGACTGGGCCGCCGAGTACCTCGACCTGGTGCTGGCCATCCGCGTGGTCCCCGACATGGAGACCGCCATCGCCCACATCGCGCGCTGGGGCTCCGACCACACCGAGGCGATCGTGACGCCGGAGCCCGACCGCGCGGAGCGCTTCGTCGCGGCCGTGGGCTCGTCGACAGTCGTCGTCAACGCGAGCACGCGGTTCGCCGACGGCGGAGAGCTGGGCCTGGGGGCCGAGATCGGGATCTCGACCTCGAAGCTGCACGCGTTCGGGCCGATGGGCGCCCGGGAGCTGACCACCACGAAGTTCGTGGTGTGGGGGGAGGGGCAGGTGCGGACCTAGCCGCGATCCTTGCCCCACCGGTTCCGGCCCTCCTACCGTCGGACGGGGACCCGCACCACCTCCCCCACCCCACCCGACGCCCTCCCTCCGCCCCGCGCCAATGGAACCGACCGGACCACGCCTCCGCCTCCTGACCGACCTGGCCATCGGCGAAGCGGGCTCGACCCGCAAGCCGGGGCTGGGCTTCGACGAGTACGCCACGGTCCTGAGCCGGGCGGCCCTCGGAACCCCTGGACCGTTCACCATCGGGGTGTTCGGCGACTGGGGGACGGGCAAGACGAGCCTGCTCCGGATGGTGAAGGAGCGGCTGGAGGCCGAGGACGCGGCGACCGTCTGGTTCAACGCCTGGCAGTACGAGAAGGAGGAGGCGCCGATCGTCCCGCTCATCGGCACGATCGTGACGGCCCTCGAGCGGAACCGGAGCTTTCGGGAGAAGCTCCCCGCCCTCGGCAGGAAGCTGCTCCGCTCCCTGCGCGCCATCGCGTACGGCTTCTCGGCGTCCACCGAGGTGTCGATCCCCGGCCTGGCCAGCGTCGAGGCCGGATTCGTGGCGAAGGACATGCTGGACCGCGAGGAGGCCCTCACCTCGGATCCCCTCCTGGATCGGAGCCTCTACTACCACGCGTTCGACGCGCTCGCCCGCGTAGGACTTCCCGACGATGAGCGGATCGTGGTGTTCATCGACGACCTGGACCGGTGCTTCCCCGACCAGGCGATCCGGCTCCTGGAGAGCATCAAGCTGGTCCTCTCCCAGCGAGGCTTCATCTTCTTCCTCGGCGTGGCCCGGCCGGTCGTGGAGGGCTACCTCCAGCACCGGTACGAGCACCAGTACGGGCTGCGCGACTTCCGGGGCGCGGCGTATCTCGACAAGATCGTCCAGCTCGCCTTCCCGATCCCGCCCCACGTGGAGCGGATGGAGGCGTTCGCCACGGAGCTCCTCGCCTCGGTGGACGCGGACAGCCGCACGGCGCTCGGATCGGTGGTCCCCCCGATCGCGCGGCACCTCGGGCCGAACCCCCGGGCCCTCGTCCGCTTCATCAACAACCTCCTGATCGACCACGAGATCGCCGCGCTGGTCCTGGAGGAGGAGGTCCCGCTGGAGGTCTTCGCGGTCACCCGCTGCATGCAGCTCCGGTGGCGTGACCTGTTCGACCGCCTGGTGCTGGACCGGGAGGCGTCCGAGTTCGTCCTGGGCGAGGATCTCGACGCGTGGGTCGCCGACCACCCCGGCGACACGTCCAGGTTGGGGTGGATCGCGAACGAGCTTGTCGGCGACCCGGGCCTGCGCGAGTTCTTCGCCCTCGAGCCCTGCCGCCGATGGCTGGGGAATCACGAGGAACGGGAGCGGGCGGTCATGTTCCTTCGCGAGACGAAGAGGGACGCGGTCCAGGACTCCGCGGCCGCACCCGAGGAGAGCACGGCACGGTACTTCACCCTCGTGGTCGCGGAAGAGTCGGAGATCGGGGAAGCCCTCGCCCTCGAGGAGATGCTCCGGCGGGCGGAGGTGGCGAACCACCGCACGGGTGTGGCCACGACCGCACAGCTCGAGGAGCGCCTGGCCACCGCGTGGTCCGCGCCGGACCGCGACGAGCTCCGGGCCGTCCTCTGGATCGGCGCGGGGATGCCCGATCTGGCGATGCCGGGCGACGTCTGGGTGAAGCGCCTGGATCCGGGAATGACCGAGGAGCGGCTCGAGGCCCACGCGTGGGCCCACATCCGCGCGCTCAGGCGAATCGGGAGCGTCGCCTTCGGCTGAGGCCCCCGCGGGCGGATGGCGTGGCGTGGCAGTTGCGTGGTGGATGGGCAGACGCGAGATAGTGGAGAGGTCGGCGGACCGACCGATCCGGAGAACACGTCCAACGCCAACGAAGGCAGACCATGAGCGACCGAGAGCGACAGCTCGACAAGATGACCGGCGGAGCGGGGTTCGTCGCCGCCCTGGACCAGAGCGGCGGAAGCACACCCAAGGCGCTGCGGAACTACGGCATCCCCGAGGACGCCTGGTCCGGGGAGGACCAGATGTTCGATGTGGTCCACCAGATGCGGACCCGGATCATCACGGATCCGGCCTTCACCGGGGAGCGCGTCCTGGCCGCGATCCTCTTCGAGAACACGATGGAGCGCCAGATCGAGGGACGGTCCACGGCCGACTACCTGTGGAACGTCAAGGAGGTCATCCCGATCCTGAAGGTCGACCAGGGGAAGACCGAGGAGAAGGACGGGGTGCAGGTCATGAAGCCCATGCCGAAGCTCGACCAGATGCTCGACCGGGCGGAGGCGCACGGGATCTTCGGGACCAAGATGCGCTCGGTGATCAACCAGGCCGACGCGGATGGCATCCGGGCCATCGTCGACCAGCAGTTCGAGGTGGGCCGGCACATCGCGTCCCGGGGCTTCGTCCCGATCCTCGAGCCCGAGGTGAACATCCACTGCCCGGACAAGGCCGAGGCCGAGGCGATGCTGAAGGACGGCCTCATGCGGGGTCTCGACGCGCTCGACGACGAGATGGTCATGCTGAAGCTGACCCTGCCCGAGGAGGACAACCTCTACCGCGACTGCATCGAGCACCCGAACATCGTCCGGGTCGTCGCCCTCTCCGGTGGCTACAGCCGCGAGGAAGCCAACGAGCGGCTCGCTCACCAGAACGGGATGATCGCGAGCTTCTCCCGCGCGCTGGTCGAGGGGCTGACGGCGGACCAGCCGGACGACGCGTTCCACGCCACGCTCGACCGGTCGATCCAGAGCATCTACGAGGCGTCGAACACCTGAGCCGGACGCCGGGCGGCGGGATCGGCGCTCCGGTCCCGCCTACCCGGCGAGCGGGAGGACGCGAGCCACCGCGCAGTACATCTCGCCGTGATAGGCGGAGGGTCGCCGGGCGGTGACGCTCGGGGATGGGAGACCCGCCGCTTCCAGCACGGTACGCAGTCTCCGCAGAGGGAGGGGGTACGGCACCCACCGGCTGGCCCCCTCCCTCTCGTACTCGATCACCACCACGCGCCCCCCGGGCACGATCCGCCGACCCGCCCACCCCAGGGCCCGCTCCGGCCGGGACAGGAAGTGGAGGGAGTTGCCGAAGAGGACGCCGTCCAGGGTGACGTCCTCCAACGCGGGGATGTGCCCGGGCGCGGTCAGGTCGCCGGCCACCGCCTCGATGCGGGCCCCGTCCCGGGACCGTTCCGCGAGCCCTCGAAGCGACTCGACGGCCCTTCGATCCCGGTCCACGGCGAGGACGACGCCTCCGGCCCCCAGCAACTGCGCGAGGGCGCGGGTGAACGTCCCCGTCCCCGCGCCGAGGTCGGCCCACGCTCCGGCGGCCCCGGGTGCGACGTCGACGGCGCTCCGGATGAAGTCCACCGCCTCGGGGTGGGTCAAGATGCGGCGGCGGGCTCCTCCGGTCCTTCCCGGAGCAGGCCGTTCAGGGCGAGCCACCGCAGGCCCCGCTCGAGCCGCTCCGCCGGCTTCGCATCCTCGCGGTCGGGCTCGGCGGCGGCGGGGTCGTCCGCGAGGTCCCGCGCCAGCGCCGCCCGGTCCCGCGATCCATCCAGGAGGAGCAGGAGCCTTCGCACCGGCGGCGACAGCTCGATCTCCTGGTGGACGAGGTTGGTCACCCGGCTCGCGTCTTCGGCCTGGAGGCGGGCGAGGGGACTCGCGACGGGTCGCTCCCCGGGGAGCGTGGAGACGGGGAAGCGCCAGACGTGCAGGCCCAGGACGTGACGGGTGTAGCAGCGCAGCAGCATGCGCGAGAAGGAGTCCGCGTCGTCGGGAGCGTCGGCCGGGGCGCCGGCCCCGGTCGCCCGCTCCCTGGACTTCTCCCACAGCTCGCCCACGGGCATCGAGTCGGGCCACGTCTCCTGCAGGATCCCGAAGGCCGCCTGGAGGACGGGGATGTTGGTCGAAACGCGGCGCTCGCCGGATTCGAAGGACGAGGCGCCGGGACCCTCGCCTCTCCGGGCCTGGCTCTCCGGATCCACGGACCAGGCCCCGGCGCTCGCGCGGAGATCCATGACCCGCCCCGGCTGGAGGGCGTCCGCGAACTCCGTCCCCGCCCGCACCAGCAGGGCCCGCCGGAAGGTCCTGTCCTCCAGGAGATCCAGCCACTGCTCCCTCGCGACGCGCGTGGGCGAGAGCTTGTCGACGAGCTCCCTGGCTCCGGGAGGGATCTTCTCCTCGTCGGGGTGGGTCCAGGCGTCCCCGAGGTACCGGAGGCCGGCCGCCTCGGCCGCGTCCGCGAACTCCCAGAGGAAGTAGGGCTGGTTGACCTCCTCCAGGAACTCGTGGCCCAGGTAGTAGCCCGGCTCGTCGTGCACCACGCTGGCCACGCGGCGGAACTGGGCCACGAACGCTCCTCCGGCACCCTCGAACCCCCGGGGGATGATGCGCATGAGCGAGCGGGTCGCCTCCACCGGATCGGAGTCGTCCGCCAGCACCTTGTCGAGGGCGAAGCGGAGCAGCGCTCGAACCGAGTCCCGCGTCTGGGAGCCCGGGTAGGCGTTGAAGCTCACCATGGCCACCCCCCGGGGGGCCAGGAGCTCGCGGCACAGGTCGAGAATCCGACGGCGCACCTCGACGGGCACCCACGAGTACAGCCCGTGACAGACGATGTAGTCGAAGGTGCCGAGCTCGGCGGTCACGTCCATGAGGTCCGCGACGACGAGCCGAACGTTGTCCAGGCCCGCCGCCTTCGCCCTGCGGCGTGCGGCGTCGATCTGCCCGGGCGAGAGGTCCACGCCGACGAACTGGGCGTCCGGCAGGCTCAGCGCCATGGGAAGCAGGTTCCCCCCGGTGGCGCACCCCATCTCCAGTACCCGGGCCCGCCCGACGTCGACGGGATCGAACCCGGTCAGGTGCGCGACCGTCGCCAGGCAGTCGACGTGCCCCCCGTAGTGCGGTCCGCCCTCGTAGGGCAGCGCCTCGTAGCTCTCCCGGATCCGCTCGGACAGCTCGCTCACGTCGCGGACGGAGCGTGCGGACGACTCATCGTCCGTCGTCGACCACGAACACCGGCTGCACCCAGGCGACGGCACCACCGGAGTCGACGACCCTGGCCCGCACGTAGCGCTCGCCTCCCCTCAGCTCGTACGTGGCCACCGTGTCGGGGCTCTCGGCCAGCACCTTCCCTCCGGCTCCGATGAAGGTCGTCGTGTAGCGGAAGTTGCTCCGCACGGCGACGTGGACCTCGAGCCGACCGCCCTCGACGACCACGTCCTCGAGCTCGACCCCCGTCGAGGCGTAGAAGAGGCCCCGCTCGAGGTTCGTCAGGATCTCTTCGGCGTCCAGGCCGCTCGCCTTCACCGCCACCCACCCCCGGCCCGGGTTCGACCGGTCGGGGGCGAACTCTCCCTGGAAGTGATGGGCGTCGTCGACGGCGATCCCGTAGATGCGCTTGCCTCCCGTGAGCAGCGCGTCCCACACCGCCTCCATGCCGAGCCTGCCCCCGCCGCCCAGGTTGTGGACCAGGGGGTGCCCGTTGTGGATCTCGAGCAGCCGGTCGTCCTCGACCTGCGCCAGCTCCTCGGCGCCGAAAGCCCATCCGAAGTTGGGGTGGTTCACGTGAGGCACGCCCTCGACCTCGCGCACCGCGTCGACGTTGGCCTGGATGGTCTCGACCAGCGTCGCCGCGGTCCGCGGCTCGACCACCCGGGGCAGGCCCAGGCCGTTGACGTGCACCGGCCGGCCGTCGTGGCTGCTGGTGACCTCCTCCCCGGGGATCAGCAGGAAGTCGGGGTCGGTGGCGTACCGCGCCGGATCGGTGAGGACGTTGTGGTCCGAGAGGACCAGGAAGTCGTAGCCGTGGTCCCGGTACCACGCCACCACCACCGCCGGCGGCGAGTCGCCGTCGCTCTCGGTGGTGTGCGTGTGGGTGTTGCCCTTGTAGTACCGGAGGCCGGCGTCGTCCAGCGGCTCGAAGCGCTGGCCGTGTGCGGGGATGGCCGAGACCGCCGCCAGGCCGAGGGCGAAGGCGACGAGGAGGCCCGATCGCATGAGTCGGTTCATGTCCTGGAAGCGTCGAGGGGGTTGGCCGGGGGCGGCGATCCGCCCCCGACATCATCTTCGTCGATGGGCCTTCCGACCGCCAGACGCGGCCGACCTCCGGACCGAGGCTCTCGAAGTCGTGGCAGAGCGTCACGTCGTTCCAGCAAGGGTCGGGGTCGCGGCAGGGGCGCCGCGCCCGAGGCATCGCATTGCTCGGTCGGCGTCGGGCGCGAAAGCTCCTGGGCTGCAGCGAGGCTGCGTCGCCGTCAGCGCTGCCCCGCCGCCAGGTCGTCCACCGCCGTCGCCAGCGTCCGTATCTTGCCGGGATCTCCGGCGCCGCTGGCCTGGTCGCGGAGCCCCTCGGCCAGCGAGGTCAGGACCTCGACGCGCTCCGGGCCCGACTGGGCCTCCGCCACGGCCAGGCTCCTCCGTGCGTCCAGGATGGCCTCAGCCGACAGACCCCGCTCGCGCTGGAGCTGATCGAGGTAGGCACGGGCGAGCGCGAAGGTCGGCGGCCACTGGAACCGGGGCTGTCCCTGGACGTTGAGGTAGTCGAGGTGCACGCTCTTCGCCGCGGCGATCTCGTTCTCCGTCATGAGGCCGCTGGGCGTGAGCTCGAAGATGTCGAGGCCCCGGGCGATCTCGGAGCTGACGATCAGGCCGTTGTACCAGTACACGGACCAGGACCCCGCTCCCGTCATGCGCTCCGCGTCTACCGGGCCGCGGTCGTGGTACGCGATTTCGACGGGGTTCTCCGGATCGGTCCAGTCGAAGACCGAGATGCCGCCCTGGTACCACCCCTGCACCATGACGTCCCGCCCCGGGACGGGGATCAGCGAGCCGTTGTGGGCCACGCAGTTCTCCAGCGCGGTCTGGGGGGCCGGGAGCTTGTAGTAGCTGTGGAACTCCATCCGGCCGTCCCGGATGGTGAACACCGCGTCGGCGCCCCACTCCTTCGGGTCGGTGGCCCGGCACTTCGGCGCCCCCCCACCACCCCACTCGTCCGTGAAGAGGATCTTGCTGCCGTCGTTGGCGAACGTCGCCGAGTGCCAGTACGAGAAGTTGGAGTCGGCGACGGCGTCGAGGCGGCGCGGTCGCACGGGGTCGGTGATGTCCAGCAGGAGGCCGTAGCCCCCACACGCCCCGCCGGCCAGCCCCACCGCCGGGTAGACCGTGATGTCGTGGCACTGGGTGGGACCGGTGCGCTGGCGCTCGCCGGACCCGAACATGCGCGCGACCATGGCCGGCAGCGCCTCGCGGAGCGCGGCGCTGTCGGCGGCCGTGGGCGGACCCTGGTTGCCACGGGCGGCGACGATGCTGTCGAGCATCGGTCGGACGAAGCGCGACGGGAGGACCCGCTCCCGTCCCCGGATCTCGGCGATGAAGCCACCGGTCCGCCGGGCCTCCTCGAGCTCGGCCTCCCGGGCGGCGACGTCCGCAGGCGCTTCCCCGTGCGAGGGAGGGGCCTCGAGATCGTCGAAGATGCGCGGCGAGGAGACGATGGCGGCGCTCCCCGGGTCGTCGAGCGGCACCCGGATCACCTCGATCCGGAAGAGCGCCGTGTTGGGATTCTCGTCGGGCATCCCGCCCGAGCACCCCGGTAGCTCGCCGGGAGAGCGGATGCCCGCCGAGCCCGAGATGTAGACGTAGACGTTCTCGTCGTCGTCCGGATCCACCAGGACCGTGTGCGTATGGGAGCCCCGGCACGTCTGGACGTTTCCCACGTTGACCGGGTTGTCCAGGTCGCTGATGTCGAAGATGCGGAGCCCGCGAAGCCGCTCGCTGCTGACCGGGTCCGGCACCCCCTGTCCGCCGCAGTCGATCCGGCCGCTCAACCCCTCGCCCGACACGAAGAGCAGGTCGCGATAGACCGACACGTCGCTCTGCGACGCGGGGCAGAAGAACCCCCTTCGCAACGTGGGCGCCGCGGGATCCGAGACGTCCCAGACCTGGAAGCCGTTGTAGTTGCCCTGGATGGCGTAGTCGCCGAAGAAGGCCAGGTCGGAGTTGGTGACGCCGGCGAAGGGCTCGGGGGAGGGCGTGTGGGACACCAGACGCAGGTTCCAGATGGCCTGGCCGGCGTCCTCCAGCCCGGCCCTGAGACCGATCCGCGGATCGGGGTCGGGAGCCTCGGCGGGGGCCCGCTCCAGGGGGACGGGCGTGAGGGTCGGCTCGAGCGCGACCGGCGTGTCGGCGGGGGCCGAAGCGCAGCCGGCGAGGAAGGTCAGGCCGAGCGCCGGGACGGCGCACCGGAGGAGGGTGGATCGGACGGTCATCGGAGGCTTCCCGGGAGAGGGTGGGACGAGCGGGAGGGGCGGGGGCGGTCGCCCCCGAAGACGAGGTCCTCGAGCATACGCTGCATACGGTCGATCTCGGTCGCCTGATCGGCCCCGATGTCGGAGGCGATCTTGAAGATCGCGTCCCCCTGGCCGGCCCCGAACGTCCCGAACAGATCGTCGACCATGGTGAGCGCGCCCTGGTGATGCTGGATCATGAAGGTGAGGAAGAGGCGGTCCCACTCCGCGCCGCGGGCGGCGCCGAGCCGCTCCATCTGCTGCGGTGAGAGCATCCCGGCCATGTGGGCGTGCCGCCCGCCCCCGTGCACCGCCATCCCCATCCCTTCGGTCACGGGCTCCGGCACGGCCTCGCCCCTCTCCCGGAGCCACCGCTGCATCAGGCGGATCTCGTCGTTCTGACCGTTGATGATCCGGGAGGCGAGGGTGCGGACGGACTCGCTCGCACCGTGAGAGGGCGCCATGCGAGCCATCACCAGCGCCTGGGCGTGGTGGTGGATCATACCCGTCATGAAGTCGACGTCGGCCTGGTTGTAGTGCTCCCGAACGCTGTCCGCCCGTGCGGCACGCTCCATGACGGAGGCACTCGCTCCGGACGCCGGCGGCGGAGCCTCCTGCGGGCCCGACGCGCAAGCGGCACAAACGAGCGCCGCCACGATCACGGCGGGAGAGATGGCCATCGATGCCTCGGGGTGGGGTCGAAGGGGAGTCAATCTATGCGCGGACGGGTGGCCGCCGCATCCGGCGTACGCCGACCCCGACTCACGTCGTCTCCCGCACGATGCGACGGGCCAGCCCGACCAGGAAGAGCGGCCAGAGGACCCAGCTCGCCAGGTACACGGTGAAGGCCCAGCTCTCGGCGGAGAACGCGAACCGCAATCGCGCTCCGCCGGGAGGCTGGAGGACCGCCGCGCCGCGGGAGGGCCGGAACTCGGCCCGGGCCGACAGGGGGACCACCGGGACGTGGTAGCGGACCGTGAGCCAGAAGCCGTCC
>JASFUL010000083.1:0-14296 GCA_050050315.1 Gemmatimonadota bacterium | reverse complement strand
CCGCACGGTGCCTGGTGCGCCGTGCCCGCCAACAGGTCTTCGCCGCCCGTGTTGCCGCTGGCCGTGTAGCTCCAGTGGCTCTTCGCGTAGTAGAGGAGGTTGCTGAACACGCCGTCGAGCCTGCGCTCGAGCGAGGCGCCGTCCAGGGCGGCGATGTCGACGGGGGTGCTCATGATGGTGTCCAGGATGGCCATGCGGGTCCTCCGGGGGTGTGGTTGGGGGTGCCCGCGGCTGGCTGACCGGGTGGGCCGGGGATGGAGCCAGGGGTGGGGCCGGAAAACCCCCAGGATAGCGCGCGATGCCCCCGACCCGCCAGCCCCCCCGTGAGACCGTTACGGGCTCGTCCTCGAGCCCCGTCTTCAGCGCCGGTAGCTCCGCCGCAGGCCCTCCCAGATCTCCGCGTCCCCGTACGCCAGGGGAAAGAGCGCCACCCCCGCCAGGCCCCGGGCCCGCGCCCACCGGTACTTGGCCGCCAGGCTCTCGGCGTCGTCGAACCAGCCCTGCACGAAGCCGGCGTCGGTCCGGAAGGCGTACCACGGGACGCCCGTCTCCGGGTCCCTGCGCACGCCGAACTCGGCGACGCGCTCCCGGGCGGTGGGGGCCTCGGGGAGGACGCCGGCGGGATCGGCGAGGGGGACGGTGATGCCCTCCCCGCGGGTGGCCGCACCGGGGGCGTCGTCCACCACCGGCCACTCGTACCCGTACAGCGGGAGCCCCAGGACCATCTTCCCGGGAGGGACGCCGAGGGACCGGTAGCGGGCCACCACGGACTCCAGGTTGAGATTGCCCCAGCCCCGGGTCGGGGCCACCGGCCCGGCCCGGGAGTCCCGACGGTGGTGCAGGTCGTATCCCTGGACCACGAGGTAGTCCACCGCCGCCGCGAGGGTACGCTCGTCGTAGGCGTCCCAGGGGTCCGTGGCGAGGGCGAAGATCGACAGAGCCACGCCCGGCGCGGCCTCGGCGAGCCGCCGGTCGAGGGCCACCACGAAGGCCGTGTAGCCGTCCCGGGCCTCCGGGGGGACGGACCGGAAGACCTCCAGGTCCAGGTGGAGCCCACCCACCTCCGGCGACGACACGACCCGCTCCACCACCCGGTCGATCAGAAGAGCCGATCGGGTGGGATCCGAAAAGAGGGTCTCGAAGGCGCCCGATCCGGCCGGCGCCTCGGGGTCGGCCGTGGGAGGGTCGTGGAGGGTGAGGGTGAGGGCGACGTCGACCCCCGCGGCCCGGGCCCGGTGCACCAGCGGGTCCCACGCCTCGGGCCAGCCGTGGGGATCCTGGATCCCGCCGTCCCCTCCGACCTCGATCGCGAACACGTACAGGCGGTCCAGGAGGTCGAAGGGGTAGTCGGACCAGGCGACCGGGGAGAGCGCCCACCACGGGTGATAGCCCGCGACGAACGGGCCGGGCGTGGACGCCGGAGTGAGGGGCCCCGGTGGCCGCCCCGGCGCGCACGCGAACGCCACGAACGCGGCGACGCTCGCGGCCCGTCCCGGTCGCCCCCTCACGGGCTCAGGAGGACCCCGTGGCCTCCGGGGCCGGAGCCAGGCGGACCCGGCGGCTCCCGCCGGGCTCCAGCGTCCCGACCCTCACCCTGAGACCCCAGTCGGTGACGTCGACCGCCACCGGCTGCTCGTCCACCAGCGCCTCCCAGCCGTCGGGGCCGTCGGGCAGGACCACGTCCAGCCACAGCCCCTCGATCCCCTCGTCGGGCGAGGCGTCGACCCGGAAGGTGGGCCCGGGGCCGGCCTCCCCGGTGACCGCGAGGTCGTGCCGTGCCCGCCACCAGCGGGCGGCTTCCGCGCCGGTCGTGATCCACCAGTCGCCCTGGACCTGCAGCGTGTCGATGACGTTGCGGAGCGCACCGAGGCGCCCGGGCGTGTCGAGGATCTGCGAGTGGACGTTGAAGACCACGATCCCCCCCGCCGACCGGAGCTTCCGGGCGCCTTCCAGGAACGCTTCCCGGAGCCGCTCCGCACGGAGCGACGCGTCCTGGACGAAGACGTTGTAGTCGTCCTTGAGCAGTCGGGGGAGGATGACCACGGGGCTCGGCGCGACGAGGTGGACCTCGGGAGCGGCCGAGCGCGCGTCGTTGACCGCCGCCACGTACTGGCCGCCAACGCTGCCGAAGGCGTCGAGGGTGGCCCGGTCGAAGGACTCCTCGGGGGGGCGCAGGCCCCGGACCTCGCCGCCGCTCCACGCTTCCGCCTCGCGGACGGCCCGGCGGAGGCGAACGACCTGCTCCGAGGGGTCGAGACCCGCCAGGGGGGTGTGGTCCGACGTGTGGGTCCCCACCTCGCCCGCGGCGGACAGGTGCTCCCCGAGCTCCGGGAGGTCGGCCGTGGTGCGGGAAACCACGAAGAAGGTCCCCGGCACCCCCTCTTCCTCGAGCGTCATCGCCACGGCCGCGGCGTTCGCCGGCATGTCTTCCACGTCCATGGTGAAGAGGGCCGCGGAACGTCGAGCATCCGGCCAGGGAGCCGGGCCGGCGGTGATTCGACCGCCGGCCCAGCGGAGCCCGCTCTGGACGAGGCGGGCCAGCAGGACGCTGTCCCGCGCCGTGACCGCCTGACCCGCCCGGAAGCCGAACCACGCGACCCGTCCACCCGCGGCCGGTCGGTGGAGGACGAGGGCCGCGTCGGCGCCGCCGCCGCTCTCGTCGGGCAGGGGGTTCAGCGCCCAGTCGGACCAGTAGGCCCTGGGTCCGGCCAGGCGGAGGGCGAGGGAGGGGTCGGGCCGGAGCTCGATCCGCGTCCCCGGGTCCAGCCCGGGAGAGATGGGCAGCCCCGCCGGGACCGTGAAGAAGAGGGCCTCGCGGGAGGGGATTTCCCGCACGTCCTCGGCGCCGGTGAGGCGGGCCACCTCGTCCCAGCCGAGCCAGCCGCAATCGGCGTTCCGGGCTCCTACCGCCCAGTTGGTGACCACCCCGCCGCCCCTGCGGAGGTGGTCCCGGACGGCGCGGCGCTCCTCCGTCGAGAGGCACGGCGCTTCGGCGACGACCACGACCTCGTCCGGAGAGAGGGCGCCGAGGGAGGAGGCGTCCGACGCCTCCCGGACCCGCGCGCCGGCCTCCCCGGCCCACGCGGTCCAGCGCTCCAGCTCCCGGGGGTAGTACGTCGAGTCCGGGAAGAAGCGGGCGTTGCGCTCCGACCGGTAGAGGACGACGGGGAAGCCACCCCCCACCACGGCCGCGGCGGGGGGAGGGCGGGGGACCGGCAGCGGACCCGGGGCGCCCGCCAGCTCCGGGATGATCCGTCCGACGTCGATCTGCTCCCACAGGGCCACGGCGGCCGCGACCATCCCTCCCCCGACCAACCCCAGGAGAAGGATGCCCCCGAGCCAGTTCCACGGCGACCGGGCGCGCGGAACGGGGTCACGCCGGGGCGTCATGCTCCCAACCCGTCTCGCGCGAGCGAGCGGTGGCCAGCGTCCCGGCTGCGCCGGTGCCGTTCTCCTGGGCGCCGATGTCGGCGGAGGAGCCGTTCGTGCGGCCCGCGGTCATCCGGCTCTCCCGCCCGCCCGACGTCCCCGCCCACTCCGCGGGAGGGGGGCCCGGCGGCGGGTACGCCACGAAGTAGCGCGGGGCGTCGGTGCCCGTCGCGTCGCCTCCGGGCTCCCGGGCCAGCCGGAGCTTGTAGGCGACGTAGGTGACGACGGCCAGGACGATGGTCACGAGGATCGTGACCACCACGATCGTGATGAGGAGGTCGACGATGTTCATACGGGCTCCGATGCGGGAGTGGTGTGGAGTCTCGGGGGGAGAGGCCTCGTGCCGTCCGGAGCCCGCTCCAGCTTCCCCCAGCCCATGTCCAGCCTGAGCAGCTCCTCCGCGGTGGCGAATGCCTTCACCACGTCCAGGAAGAGCACGAAGACGAAGCGATAGAGGAAGGCGAGGGGCACGAGCCGTAGCTCTTCCTCCTCCATGGAGACGGTCAGCAGGGCTGCCCCCAGGTCCAGCAGCGTCAGGAGGACGAGCCAGTACACGATCAGCTCGCCGCCACCGAAGAGGAGGGCGACCAACGCGAAGAAGAGGTGGATGTAGAGGTTCAACACCGGCCAGAGGATGGCTTCGAAGAAGAGCTGGAGCGCCGACATCCACAGCGGGAAGTCCGGGAAGGGCCGGAGGAAGACCGCTCTTCGCTTCCGGAGGGTCTGGAGGATGCCCCGGGTCCAGCGGTACCGCTGCTGGGCCAGGTCCACCCACCGGTCGGGGGCGTCCGTCCACGCGACGGCGCGGTCTTCGTAGACCACCTTCCAGCCGGAGGTGATCAGCTTGAGCGTGAGGTCGGCGTCCTCGGCGAACGTGTCGGTGTCGTAGAGCCCGACCTCCTCCAGCGCCTCGCGGCGGAAGAGCCCGACCGGTCCGGGAACGATGTTGACCGCGGCCACGAATCCCTGGGCTCGTCGCGGCAGGTTGAGGCCCTCGATGTACTCCAGGGCCTGGAGGCGCGGAAGCAGCCCCGTGCGGTTCCGCACCTTGACGTTCCCGGCCACGGCACCCACCGAGGAGTCCCTCATGTGGGGGACGGCGAGCATCAGGGTGTGGGGGTCGAGCGTGGAGTCCGCGTCCATGCACAGGAGGAACGGGTAGCGGGCCGCCTGGAGGCCGGCGTTCAGGGCGGCGGCCTTGCCGCCGTTCTCCTGCGTGACGACCCGGAAGTCGCCGTCGCCCAGGCGGCCCTCCCAGCGCGTGGCGACCTCCAGCGTGTCGTCGGTGGAGCCGTCGTCGATCACCACCACCTCGAACACGGGATAGTCCAGCGCGGCCAGGCTCTCGAGGGCCCGGTCCAGGACCTTCGCTTCGTTGTAGGCCGGGACGAGGATCGAGACGGGGGGCAGCTCCGGGCCCCGCACCCCTCCGAGGACGTTGCGCTCGGCGTGCCCCAGGTACGCGAACCAGATGAGCACGAAGTAGCGGGTGAAGAGGAGGACGAGAAAGAGGACGAGGCTCACCATGACGGCGCGGATCAGGAACGCCTGCACGGCGGGTCCGGCCAGGAACGCCCACGTCACGAAGCCCGCCGAGACCAGGACCAGGGCGAACACGACGGCCAGGGACCGCCAGACGGGCGTGCGGCCGCGCCTCATCGGGAGCCCTCCGGACCGCCCAGGCCCAGGAAGCCGGGGGCGCCGAGCGTGAAGCGGAGGCCCCAGGCGCGGTACCCCTCGGAGCGGCTCTGCAGGTAGAAGAGGTCCACCCCGCCCCTGAGATCGCCGCTTTCCAGCGCCACCCCGGCCTCGCCCGAGATCTGCGGCACCACGGTCCAACCGTCCCTCCGGCGCTCGTCCACGGCCGCCAGCCCGCCGGCCAGCCGGGCGCGGGCGGACCAGGGACCTCCCAGGCGGTCTTCCCACCGGGCGAACGGGAGGGCCGACACGGCGGTCCGAGGATCCCAGAAGATGGGCCGCTCGGACATCGTCGGGGCCGCGCCGGTGTAGCCGAGCATCTGGACCTCCAGGCCGGCGACGAACCGGTCGTCCAGGCGCCGGGCGGCGGAGGTCGAGCCGAACAGACGCGTGGTGGCCGACAGCCCGGGCCCGATGTCGCCCGGGGAGAGGTTCGCGACCTGGGCGAGGGCGTCGAGCGTCCACCGGGGAGAGAGGGGGCGGCTCGTCTGCACGCTGAACCGATTCTGGACCACTTCCGCGGCCGCGCTCTGGAGCGTCACGGTGAGGGGGTACGCGGGGCCCCGCTCGTAGCGTAGCTCGGTATTCGCCCCCCGGCCCTCCAGGAGGCGCACCGAGGCCCGGAAGGTCAGGTTGCGGACGCCGCTCTGGACGCTCTCGCCGCCGATCTCCGCGGCGGTGCGGAGGGTGCCGAGCCGCCACCAGCGGGCGACCTCGACGGAACCGAACGCGCCCTGGAGGTCACCGAAGGGGCCGGCCGGCGTGAACCCCTCGAGACGGCGGCTCCCCGAGGTGGCCCCCAGGACCCAGCGTCCGTCGACCCCTCTCCACCCGGCCGCGAGGTCGACGCGCGTGAAGTCGTCCGAGTCGCGGAAGGTGGTGACAATGACCCGGGGTCCCGGCGTCTCGGCGGAGCGGATGCTCCGCTCGGCTTCGTCCCGGAGAGCGTCGAGGCCCTCCCGGGCGGACGCGTGGCGCGGATCGGCCCTCAGCGCCTCCTGGTAGCGACGGTCGGCGACGGGACGGTCACCGTCCCACCGGGCGAGGTCGCCCAGGAGAGCCAGCACGTCGGCCCGACGAAGCGGGTCCGTCGCGGTGCCGTCGGAGCCGGCCGACGCAGCGGCTGCCGCCCCGGGGCCCCCGCCCGGGAGCCCGGCGAGCAGGGCGTCCAGCCGATCCCGGGCCTCTTCGGTGCGATCGGTCCACATCTCCAGGCGGGCGATGCGGAGCTGGAGCGCGGGGTCGTCCCCCCCCAGCTCGGCGACCCGCAGGAGGGCGCTCCGGCTCCCCTCCATGTCCTGCAGCTCGTACTCCAACAGGTCCGCCAGGGCCCGCCAGGCGGCCCGGTCGCCCTCGTCCTCGGCCACGGCCTCGCGCAGCAGTGCCTCGGCCCGTTCGTGGTCTCCGTCCATGCGGGCCCGGAGCGCCTCGTCCACCCGCGAGGGGAGCCGTGTCGGGGGCGCGTCGGGCACGTAGCGGGCGGCCTCGACGTCGTCCCGGAGCGCCAGAGCCTGTCGAGCCCGGAGTGTCGGCTCGTCTAGGGATGCCAGGAGCGCCGAGGCCGCGTCCAGCCCGTTGAGAGCGTAGAAGGTGCGGGCCAGCTCCACCGTCAGCTCGGGGTCGTCGGGGAACCGTTCCCGGCCCCGGCACAGGACGACGACGGCCTCGCCGTAGCGCTCGTGCCAGGCCCACGCGCGGGCCCATTCGGCGGCCAGGGCCGGATCGGGGCGGGCCTCCCACAGCGTCCCGTACACGGCGTCCGCCTCGCCCGGGCGCCCCAGGTCGCGGAGGGTCCGGGCCAGGAGCAGCTCCGTGTCCCGGTCCGCGCCGTCGCGGTCCACGACCAGTCGCCGGAGGACCGGGACCGCGTCGCCCGCGCGCCCGGCCCAGATGAGGGTGATGGCGTACTCCCGCTCGACGTTCCGATCCCCGGGGTGGCCCCCGAGGTACCATCGGAAGAAGGGGAGGGCCTCGTCCCACCGCTCCGTCTGCAGGAGGGGTGTGACCGCCGTCCAGAGCATCTCCGCCGGACCCGGGACCGTGGCGGGCGACAGGCCGTCGGGCCCGCCGAGCATGCGCCCCATGGGCGGCGGCGGAGCCGGGCGGCGCACGGTCTCCGAGGGGGTGAACGTGGGCTCCGTGACCGGGAAGCTGACGCCGGCCTCGCGGAAGCCGGAGCTCAGGATGTACCGGCGGGGAAGGACGACGAGGACCAGGACGAGGGTCACCGCCGTCAGCGCGAGGGCGGTGATCCCGAAGCGGGCCGGATACGAGACGGACACGGTCGGTTCCTCAGCCCCCGACTCCCATCCGTTCCTCGAGGATCGCCCGGACGCCGGCCCGATCCGACGGGCTGCAGGCCCAGCTGACCCCGGCCCGGCCCTCGGGGAGATCGGACCCCAGGCGGGTCCGGACCCGGTCGAGGAAGGCCTCGACCTGTCCCGGCCTCGCTCCCTGCAGGAGCAGGAGACAGCCGTCGGTGTCCCGGGCGACCAGGTCGCCCTCCTGGTCACGGATCTCCGCCGCCAGGAACTCCTCGAGTCGGGCCACCGAGAGGAAGCGGGCGGGCAGGGCGACCACGGCGAACACGGCCTCGTCGGGCTCGGCCGCCCGGCGCCGGGCCTCCCACGCCAGGGTCTGGCGGTCCACGGGGCCACCGACGGTCGCCGGCGCGCGCGACTCGTCCCTTCCACGGGCCTCCGGGGTGCCCCGCCGCGTGGTGGCCATGGCCTGACGGAGGCGGACCCCGAGCTCCTGGAAGTTCAATCCTCCGGTGAGGCAGTCGTCGGCCCCCGACTCCAGGAGACGGATCCGGTCCGACGAGCGGACCGCGTCGTCCGAGGCGAAGAGGAGGGCCGCCCGCGTCAGGGGCCGGATCGCCCGCACCGCTCGGGTCACCTCACCGATCGTGGCCCGGCCGCCGTAGAGGACCACGCCTCCGTGGCGGCTCCTGCCGTTCATCCGGGCCACGGCCTCCAGGGGCCCACGGACGATGTCGGCGGTGAAGCTCCCGCGGGCCCAGGCCGCCAGGTCCGCGGGGATCTCGTCGTCCAGGACCACCACCAGGATCCGTTCATCGTCGAGGCCGGGGCGGTCCTCGCGACGGCGTTGCGGGAACTCTTCCGGGACCACGAGGCCCTGCTCCGGTCGCAGCTCGACGGTGATCGCCTCGGCGATCCGGCCGTCGAGGGGCGCGTTCCGCTCCATTGCGATCTGGAAGAGGCGGGGACCCCGGCGGCTGAACACCAGGCGGCCGGTCACTTCCTGGAAGATCCAGTCGGCCGAGGAGCCGGCGCCGTCCGGCTCCTCCCCCGGGAGCGTGACGCAGACCGTGGCCGGCTGCTCCCGGGCCCAGGCGAGGAAGGAGCGGCCCAGGAGGTTCCGGGTGTCCCGCCCCAGGAAGAGACCGCCCGGGTGCACCGCGATGCGGCTGGGGCACTCCCCCGCCAGGCGCTCCAGCTCGTACAGGACCCTGGAGGGCTCCACCGAGCGGAGCGCGCGCATCTCGAAGTCGTCCTGGAAGCCGAGGAGGGTGAGGGAGCCTTCACGCCACGCGGGCTCCAGGTCGAAGCCCCAGGCGCGGGCCAGGTCCAGCGTGCTACGGAGGTCCCCGCTGGCCAGGAGGAGACAGCGTTCCCCCTGCCGCAGCCCGGCCTCGATGAACTGGACCGCGGCGACCAGCCTCGCGGGGCCCGGTGCGCCCGTGAGCAGATAGACGCCGCCGGCCTCGAGGCCGCCGGCTCGCTCGTCCACGGGCGCGATGCCGGTGGACACCGTCTCCCTCGTCTCAGGATCCCGCATCGGCCTGTCGTCGGTGGGATGTGGATTCTGTCGGAGATCTGCGGCCGACGCAGGAAGTCCCCCGGCCCACCGATGGCGGTCGACGGGCGTCCTGGATCACGGTTACAGATCGGTGCATCTGCCCTTCGAGCAAGGACCGGACCCCGCAGGAAGTGGCGTATCCGGGGGCTTCTGAGCGGGGCAGCCCGATTCGGGCGGAAAAAATGTCAGGTGGCCGGCAAGGGGTGCCGGCCACGAATCCGGGCTTCAGCCCTTCCGGATCATCTCCGCGAGCGCCCGGACGTGCGCGGGCGTCGTACCGCAGCATCCTCCGATGACGGAGACGCCGGCCGCGAGGAAGGCGGGGACGGCCCTCGCGAAGTCCTCGGGCGTCTCGGGGTAACGCACCGCCCCCGCTCGTAGCTCGGGCGTGCCCGCGTTGGCCTGGATGACGAGGGGCGCGTCCGTCACCTCGCGGAACCGCCGCGCCACCTCCACCATCCCCTCGACGCCGTTCCCACAGTTGGAGCCGACGACGTCTGCGCCCGCCCCGAGGAGGGCGGCGGCCGCCGCCTCGATGTCGGTCCCCATGACCGTATGGAACCCCCTGGGCGTCGCGTCGAAGGTCATGGTCGCCAGGAGGGGCAGGTCCGGGAGCGCGTCCCGGACCGCGCGGATCGCCAGGACCGCTTCCCTCGGATCGGTCATCGTCTCCACCGTGACGAGGTCCGGCGCCGGGGCGAGCGCCGCCTCGACCTGACGCCGGAAGCTCTCGAGGACGGCGGCCTCCGAGGTATCGCCGTACGGCTCCAGCAGGCGGCCCGTCGGTCCCATGGAGAGGGAGACCAGGGCGCGGTCGCCCACGGCGTCGCGGGCCAGCTCCAGCGCCGTGCGGACGATCTCCTCGCAGCGCCCGCCGAGACCCGAGTCCGCCAGCTTGAGAGGGGAGGCCCCGAAGGTGTTCGTGTGGACGACGTCCGCTCCCGCCTCCAGGTACGCCGCCGTCACCCGGCGCACGGCGGCGGGATCCCGGAACACCATGACCTCCGGTGCCTCGCCCGGCCGGAGGCCGGACTCCATGAGGAGGGTGCCGAAGGCGCCGTCCCCCACGAGTCGCTCGCCGGCCCGGACCCGTTCGAGCAAGGCCTTCAGGGGTGCGCTCCGGCCAGCTCCTTCACCCGCTCCACCGCGCTCACCGCGTCGGCCGCGTAGCCGTCGGCGCCCAGCTCGTCGGCCAGCTCCGGCGTCATCGGGGCTCCGCCGGCGAGGGTCTTCAGGTGGTCGAGGCGTCGTTCGCGCACGAGCGCCGTGACCTCGGCCATGACCGGCGCCGTCGTGGTGAGGAGGGCGGACATCCCGATGACGGTCGCTCCGCGCTCGACGGCGGCGTCGACGAACCGGCGCGGCGCCACGTCCTTCCCGAGATCGACGACCTCGAAGCCGGCGCCCCGGAGCATGATCCCCACGAGGTTCTTCCCGATGTCGTGGAGGTCTCCGCGGACGGTTCCCAGGACGACCGTGCCGATCGTGGGCATCTCGCCCCCGAGGAAGAGCGGCTCGAGCTCGTCGACGCCGGCCCGCATGGCCCGGGCGGCCAGGAGCACGTCGGGGAGGAAGATCTCGTAGTCCCGGAAGCGTCGGCCGACGACGTTCATTCCCGCGATGAGCCCCCCGTCGAGGACCTCCTGCGCCGGGATCCCCCGGGAGACGGCCTCGCGGGTGAGCTCGAGGACCCGGGCGTCGTCCCCCTCCTCCAGGGCCCTGGCGAGCTCGGCCAGCACCGTCACGGGCCGGGTTCCCGCCGCGGGGTCCCCTCGAGCTCCCGGAGCCTCCGGATCCGCGCAACGCACGTCCGGTCGCGGCACGCCCGGCAGAAGTCGAAGTCAGTGGGGACGTCGTGGGCGGCGGTGGGGGCGGCCACGAGGACGCCGCTGACGGACTTCAGAGGGGTCATCAAATGCCGTTCGTTGAGGGAGATGCCGATCCGTTCGGGCGAGAGGACGTCGAAGAGCCTCTTCTGTCCGGAGACGTGCCAGCCGCAGTACCCCGGGCTGTACGCCAGGACGTGGTCGTCCTCCCCGGCCGCTCCGCGCCGTCGGAGTGACGCCTCGAAGGCCCCTTCCAGGCGCTCCGCCGTGGCCTCCGCGGCCAGCGACGCCGCCGCGTCCAGGAGGGAGCCGGCCACGAAGTCGTCGGCGGCGAAGAGTTCCTCGATCCTGTGTCCCACCTCCTTCCCGACGGTCGCCGCGAAGAGCGCCAGCGCCGTGGCCCGGGGCAGGACCGTGCCGACCACCGTCGCGGGGGCGTTGGCGCCCTCTCCTCGGAGGATGTCGGCGAACGCGGCCGCGTCGATCTCCCGCACGACGCCGAGGGGCGCGGCCAGCTCCCGCAAGGTCCGGACGGCCTGGTCGACGAGGCCGGAAAGCCGTTCGGCGACGGGGACGCCCGGGGGCACGCCCTGGGCTCCGAGGACCCGGCGGCTCGCCGGCATCAGATCGTCGGTCTGGAACTGTACGACCTCGTTCATGGCGGCGCCCCGTCCTCCCCTCTCCTCCTCCGTCGGCGGTCACCGGCCGGCCCCCGGATGTTCTGTCGGGGAGGGGTCCTCCGCAAGCGGCGTCGGCGGGTGGGCCTCCCGGGCTTGACCTTCCCGGGCCCCGGGCGGAAGGTGCAGCATGACCTCGCGGGACCTCGTACGCGTCGCGATGGAGAAGGAGCGCCCCGAGCGCACGCCGGTGATGTGCCAGCTGGCGCTCGGCCACTACTTCCTCAACGTCGACGGCGACGCCGCGGACATCTGGCACGACACCGACGCGTTCGCGGCCGCGCTCGTCGAGCTCCAGCGCCGCTACCGCTTCGACGGGATCCTCGTGAACCTGCCCGGCCGCGATCCCGAATGGCGGCGGCACGTCGCCTCGAGGGACGTCCTGTCCGACGGTCGCACGCGTCTCCGGTGGCGGAACGGATGGCAGACGGTGGTCCCGCCGGACGACAACCCCCGGGTGCTCCGCGAGGACGGGGAGCCGTTCCGGGTCCCCCTCGACGACGTGGATCCCGAGCGGCTCTTCTACGTGGAGCCCCACGACCCGGCCGGCGTCACGTATCCCACCTCGTTGGGCTTCGGACGTGGAGCGGCACCCGTGGGAGGGGAGGCGTTCTTCCCGGACTGGCAGTGCGACACGGTGCGGCGCGTGCGCGAGCTCACGGGCGGCGCGGTGTCGGTGCACGCCGAGGTCTTCAGCCCGTTCTCCCAGTTCATGGAGCTGGTCGGGTACTCGGAGGCGCTCATGTCCCTCCGGCTCGATCCCGGGAAGGTCGGGGCGGTCCTGTCGCGGTTGGCCGAGGGGGCCGCCTGTCTCGGAGCTCTCTACGCTCGGGAGGGGTGCGACGCGGTGCTGGTCTCCTCGGCCTTCGTCGGGGCCGGCTTCATCGGTCGCGAGGACTACCGCGCGTTCGAGCTGCCGTACCTCGGTCGCATCGTCGAGGGCGTCAGGGAGGCGCGGAGCGACGTCCCCGTCTACGTGCACACATGCGGGGCCATCGGAGACCGCCTCGACCTGATGGAGGCATCGCGCGTCGACGGGATCGACACGCTCGACCCACCGCCGCTGGGGACCGTCGACCTCGAGAGCGCGCGCCGGGCGCTGGGGACGCGCGTGTTCATCAAGGGCAACATCGACCCGGTGAACACCGTCCTGCGGGGGACGCCGGAGGACGTGCGGCGGGCCGCCAGGGAGCGACTGGACATCGTCGGGGCGGACGGGGCCTACATCCTCTCCACGGCGTGTTCCGTGCCACCCCGGGCCCCGCCGGAGAACGTCCTCGCCCTGGCGGAGACGGTGGCCGACGGGTAGGAGCGCCGTGCTTGCGGAGCGGGCCGCGGCAGCCGAAGCTGACGGGATCCGTTCCGCGGGAGAACGCGTCTCCACCACCCAGGGTCCTCCCATGCAGCCGCCTTCCCTCACCCTCGGGATCGAAGAGGAGTACCAGATCGTCGACCCCGCCTCGCGCGAGCTCCGCTCCTACATCACGGAGATCCTCGAGGGGGACCACGTCACGATCGCGGAGATCCAACCGGAGCTGCACCAGTCCGTGGTCGAAGTGGGCAGCACGGTGTGCCGTACGCCGGCGCAGCTGCGGGAGGAGGTGGTCCGACTGCGCAGGACCGTCATGGAGCTGGTGGCCGAGCGGGGACTCCGGATCGTCGCCGCCGGGACCCACCCCTTCTCGTCGTGGATGGACCAGGAGATCACACCGCTGGAACGCTACCTGGGCGTGCAGGAGGACCTCCAGGACCTGGCGCGGAAGAACCTGATCTTCGGGATGCACGTCCACGTGGGCATCGAGGACCGGGAGTTCCTGGTGGACGCGATGACCGTCGCCCGGTACTTCCTTCCCCACGTCCTCGCGCTCTCCACGAGCTCTCCCTTCTGGATGGGACGGAACACGGGCCTGAAGTCGTACCGCAGCGTGATCTGGCGCAACTTCCCTCGCACCGGGCTTCCACCGGCCTTCGAGACGTGGGCCGACTACGAGCAGACCGTGAGCGCGCTGGTCCGCATGGGCGCCATCGAGGAGGGATCCAAGCTGTGGTGGGACCTCCGGCCCCACTGGCGCTACCAGACCCTGGAGTTCCGGGTGTGCGACATCTGCACGCGCGTGGAAGAGGCGGTGTGTCTGGCCGCGCTGCTGCAGGCGATCGTGGCGAAGCTCTGGAAGCTCCGGAGGGACAACCTGACCTTCCGCGTCTACCCCGAGCTCATGATCGCCGAGAACAAGTGGCGGGCCGTGCGCTACGGGCTGGACGGCGAGCTGCTCGACCTGGGGAAGGGGAAGGCGGCGCCCGCGCGGCACCTGATCCAGGAGCTGGTGGGGTGGTTCGTCGACGACGTCGTGGACGAGCTCGGCAGCCGCGCCGAGGTGGAGTACGCGCTCCGTATCCTGGAGGAGGGCACGAGCGCCGACCGCCAGCTGGCCGTGTGGCGCGACACAGGCGACACGAGAGCGGTGGTCGATCACCTGATCCGAGAGACGGCCGAGGGGGTGGACCCGGGGGGGTGACCCGCCGAGCTTCGCGGGCACGTCGGGTTGCCGTCGCCCCGACTCCCACCGTGAGGGCGGCGGTTACGAGGCAGGATCCACGGAGCGCGGTCGGAGCTGCAGGCGCAGCTCGCACCGGAAGACGACCACGGCCCTTCCGGCCACCCGCACGGTACGGGGTCTTCCCCCCTCGGTCTCCACCGTGACCTCCACGGTGCCGGGCCGTCCCATGGCCTCTCCCTGCCGGGCGCGGAAGGACAGCACCCCGTCCTCGGGGGCGGCCAGCCCGTGCTCCACGAGGTAGGCGCCCAGGGGTCCGTTGGCGTTGCCGGTGACCGGGTCCTCCGGG
>JASFUL010000082.1:0-14307 GCA_050050315.1 Gemmatimonadota bacterium | reverse complement strand
CCCTCACAGTGATGGCCGTGGTCAGCGGCCCCACCACCAGCCGCAAGGTGGCGGACCCCGGCTGGCGGCCCGAGACGGCGGCGAAGGGGGTGACGGCCGTGTTCGGGACGATGTAGAGGATGTCCGGGTTACTCGACTCCCAGGAGATCCGGAAGCCCTCGGGGGGGAGCACCTGGCCGTCCTCGCCCCGGAGGATGGCGCGGGCCTGGACACCGGTGAATCGCCGTAGCACGATCTGCGACGGCTGGATTTCGATGCTCGCGAGTCCAGGTGGGTTCACGAAGACCCGGCCGATCCCGCTGCCCCGGCCCAGAGTGGCCTCGAAGCGGGCCGTCCCGACCTCCTGCGCGGAGATCGTCGCGCCCGACCCGGTGACCTCCAACTCGGCGACGTCCGGGGTGAGAAGCGTCCACTTCACCCGCTCCGCCCGCTCGGGGTAACGCTGGTCCCGGGGTCCCAGCGGAACGGCCTGGAACGAGACGCTCTCGCCCGGCTCGACGTGCGCGGAGTCGGGCTCGAGGACCACCTTCGCCACGTACTCCGGACCGGTGCCGTCGCCGCCGCACCCGCCGATCGCCAGCGCCCCACCGAGCACGAGCGTTCCCGCGACCGCCACGGTCCGCGCCCCGCGCCTGAGCATCCTCGCAACAGCCGCGACCGCTGTCCGCGCCCTCCTGACCGCGCCCACTCGCCCCCTCATCGTCCCTCTCCCAACGTCACCCGCGCCCCGAACTGCAGCTGCCACTGCGAATCCGGCGACACGACGTTCCAGGGCGTCGTCGGCCGCAAGCGCCCCCCCTCGTCGCGCCGGGGCAGTACCGCTCCGCCCCACTGCGCCGTCCTACCGGCGTTCCCATCCAGCGCGTCCAGGAGCGGCACCACCGGCTGAATCGACTCGACCTTCCCCAGGTCGGAGCTCAGCAGATTGAGCACGTTGATCAGGTCGCCCTCGAGCCGGACGGTGGCCCCACCGATGTCGAGGCTGTGAGCCAGACGCAGGTCGAGCCGGTGTTCCCACGGCGCCCTGCAGTCGTTGCGGGGGACCACCCGCCCCCGGTTGCGACGGAGGCATTCGTCGTCCTCCAGGGCCGCCTCCATGAGCACCTGGGTGGCAATGGTCATGGGATACTCGTTCACCTCCTCCGGCGCGTACAGGAGGTCGTTGTACCGGTCGAAGCTGGGGCCCGAGCCGGGGTAGCCGTCGCCGTTCACGTCCCAGCGGTACACGTACGAGAACGGCAGCCCGGACTGCCCGGTGTAGAGGAGCGACACCTCGGTCCGGGGCGACCAGGGGAACGGTGCGCCGAAGACCGATGCCACGAACTTGTGCGGCCGGTCGAAGTCGGACGTGGTGAGCCGGGGCTTCTGGATGTCCCCTTCGACCGGATTGAGGCCGAAGTTCGAGATCATGTCGGTGTAGACCAGGCTCGTGCGATCCCACGACCTGGCCAGCGCGTAGCCCAGCTGGAAGCGCACCCGGTCGGTCAGGGAGCCCCGGAGCTCCGCCGTGACGGACGCTCCCCAGTCCTCGCCTTCGTTGGTCACCAGGAGCGCCTTGTCGATCCCACCTCCGATCCGGTCGTAGTAGCGACGCCCGGGTCCCCCGAAGGCCTGATTGCCCCCGGGCGAGCCCCCCGACTCGGCGTTCAGCTCCCGGAGCCCCACCTGGTTGAGCGCCTTGTTGAACAGGACGCCCAGCGACCCGCTGATGCCGTCCGTGAGCTCCTGGTCGACCACGATGCTGAACTTGAGGTCCTGGGGGTAAAGGAAGTCCTCGGCGAACGTGACCACGTTCCGGCTCTCGATGAACGGGCGCCCGTCGTAGCAGGACGCGGGATCCGTCCCGGGGTCGAAGACCGGCGCCGGACGAGGCGGCTGCGGCTCCAGGTAGTAGCGGCCCTGGCACAGGAGCGTCACCTGTCGGAGCCCGTCGTTGTGGAAGGCGTTCGCCAGCCACACGTACGGGAGCTGTCCGCTGAAGACGCCCGCGCCACCCCGCACCTGGGTCGTGCGCTCGCCCCCACCCTGCCAGTTGAAGCCCCAACGGGGCGACACCATGACGTTGCCGGACGGGACCCGGGACGTGTGGTAGCCGAAGTAGTCCAGGAAGTCGACGTTCTCCGGCGGGCTGCTGAGCACCCAGGGCACGTCGATCCGCAGCCCGAAGCGCATCGTGAGCCCCTGCTCGCTCCCGCCCTTGCCGATCTGGTGCTGTACGAAGGCGCCCCACTCGAGGACATTCACGTCCACCCCGGGCTCGTTGCCTTCGGTCAGCACGGTCCGCTGGTAGCGGTCGGGGGCCCGGAGGGGGCTCGAGATGTCGTCGAAGTCCGCGAAGTAGTACTCGCCGCGGGCGCCGGGCAGGAAGGTGTGGCCGATGTCGTAGTACGCACCGGTCACGCCGAAGGTGAGCAGGTTGTCGCCCCGCGTGACCGAGAGGCTGTTGGTCAGCCGGACCGTCGTCTGCTCCAGGTCGCTCTGCTGGGCGAAGAAGTCGCCCCCGGCCCGGACCGCGCGCCGGTAGTTGAGCTCGCCCACGCCGCTGATGAGCTCGACCTCGACCTGGGGCCACGTGGCGGCGGGGTCGCTGTGGTCCGTCACGCGCTGCACGTTGAGGTCGAGCTCGTTGGCACCCCAGTTCCCGAAGTCGCTGAAGAGCTGCAGCGAGGTGATGTTGCTGGTCGAGCTCCGGGAGACGGCGTTGGACGACAGCTCGTACGGTCCGAACCCGGTCCGGTTCGGAGCTTCGTCGCTCTCGGCCCGTGCGAAGACGTTTCGCGCCGTCAGCCGGCTACCTCCGGAGAGATTCAGGTCGAAGCGGGCGAAGACGTTGGCCAGCGAGCGCCCCAGGGGGTACACGTCGGCGCGCCCCGGATCCAGCCCGTACTCCGACGCCCACGTCTCCTGGAAGGTCTGGACCATCTCCGGCGAGATCCGGACCAGGTTCGGGTCGTCCCGGAAGAGGTTGTAGCCCGTGGGCGGCTGGTGGCGCTCCTCCACCTCGGCCGACAGGAAGAAGTGGGCCTCGTCCCGCTTCAGCGGCCCGCCCACCGACAGCGCCACCAGCGACCGATCCACGCCCGACGCGTCCACCGGACCCGTGGGCAAGGAGAGGTCGCCCATCAGCGCCTCCGCCCGGTGCACGGCCCCCGCCCGCACGCGCCAGTCGTTCGTCCCCGACCGGGTCACCGCGTTCATCACCCCGCCCGTGAACCCCGACAGCCGCACGTCGAACGGCGCGACCAACACCTCGTACTGGGCCACCGCGTCCAGCGGGATGAGCTTCGCGCCCGCCTGCCCCCCGGGCACGCCCCCCGCCGTGAGCCCGAACGCGTCCTTGCTCACGATCCCGTCCACCAGGATCGCGTTGTAGCGGTCGTTCTGCCCCGCCACGCTGAAGCCGCCACCCTCGGTCCGCTTCACCAGGGGCGACAGCACCGCCAGGTCCATGATGTCCCGGGACAGGATGGGCGTGGACTCCACCACCCGCTCGTCCAGCAGCGTCGCCGGCCCCACCTGGTTCGGGTTGAAGATCTCGGCCCTGTCCACGGAGACGTCGATCCCCTCGACCTCCACCGCCTCTTCCCGGAGCACGAACTCGAGGGCCGTCACCTCCCCCACCTGGAGCTGGAGGCCCTCCCGCCCCTCGGCCGCGTAGCCGAGGTACTGCACCGTGACGGTGTACGGCCCGCCCGGCTGGAGGAGCAGCACGAGGAACGCCCCGCGGTCGTTGGTCAGCGCGCTCCGCTCGGCGCCCGTGCCCTCGTGACGGACCTGTACGACCGCGCCCGAGATCGGCCCGCCGTCGGGGCCCAGGACCGAGCCCCGGAGCGCCGACGTCGTGCGGGACTGGGCGTGGAGCGACGCCGGGAGGGAAGCCGAGCCCAGGAGCACCGCTGCGCCGAGGGCGAGCGCGGTGCGAGGAAGATGTGGAAGCACGGGCGCGTGGGTGTCGGAGGTGGGCGCGCGAGCGCGATGGCCGGGCGAGGTTATCGCGCACAACATACCGCGCCGGGCGCGCGTGGGTACATGCCGGACGCCATCCATCGTCGACGAGTGACGCGGTCGGATTCTGTCGGCGCGTCTCCCGGCAAGCGAGGGATCGCGGCCATCCTCCGGCGACCGGAGCGCCCTACTCCCCGAAGACAACCCCCGCGGCCTGCGCGCGCTCCACCAGGCGGTCCACCTTGGCCACGTACGCGTCGGGGTCGGTCTTCCGCTCGAGGCCTCCGCTCGTCATCACCCGCACCTTGCCGAAGACGTCCCGCTCGCCCCACGCACGGTCGTGGAGCCCGAACAGCCAGCCCACGTTGGCGTACGACGAGCAGTCGCGGCCGTCGAGGAAGTAGCGGTCGTTGAGGTGGAGCGCCGTCCGGTACGCCTCCTCGGGCGAGCTCGTCCACGCGAGGATCCGCTTGCCCCAGTACATGCGCATGTGGTTGTGCATGTAGCCGGTGTAGCGCATCTCGCGCTGGGCGGCGTTCCACCACGGGTCGTGGGTCTCGGCTCGCTCGAGCCGGCCCCGGGTGTAGACGTGCTCCCGCTCGTCGTCCCGGTGCTCGCCCAGCGTCTTCCGGGCCCACTCCGGCAGCGCCGAGTAGTCGTCGTACGCCGGCTCGTACCGGCAGTAGTTCGCCGCGAGCTCCCGGCGCACCACCAGCTCCTCCACGAACGCGTCCCGGTCCTCCTTCGAGCCGTGGCGCGATCCGCCGACCTCCATCGCAGCCCACACGGGCGACACCTGGCCGAAGTGGAGATACGGGCTCAGCCCGCTGGTGTCGTCGGTCTGCGGCTGGTTGCGGTTCTCGTCGTACCGCTTCAGCCGCGCCTCCACGAAGCGTCGAACGCGCCGCTTGCCCTCGGACGTCCCACCCCGGAAGAACTCCGTCACGGGCGGCACGCTCCGGTCCAGGTCGAGGCGGCGCAGGAGCCCGACGGGGTCCGAGGGGTCGAGTCCACCCACCGCGTCCGCACCGTCCCGGCCGAGATCCATCGAGCCCCTCTCCAGCGGCGTGGTCCGCAGCTCCACAAGGTAGCGGTCCAGGTGCCGGTGGATCCGCGGGCGGATGGTACGCGCGGCGTACTCGCGTTTGTCGCTCACGACCTCGAGGGGCACGACCACGTCCGCCTCGACCTCCTCCACCCGGCACCGCGCCTCGGCCGACACCCCCTCACGCCACTCCCGCTGGTGACGGAGATAGCCCCGATCACACACCAGCAACGCGGCCTCCTGGGCCAGCTCCAGGGCCACGTCCGCCGGGTCCCCGTGGCGCAGGATCAGGGGGATGCCCCTTCGGGCCAGCGAGCGGGCGGTCTCGGCAAGCCCTTCGAGCATGAACCGGTAGTGGCGCGCGTTCGCGCCGGGATACCCGTCCATGAGCCCGAAGCAGACGGCCAGCCGCACCCCGAGCTGGTTGGCCCACCGCACCGCGTGCTCCAGGGCCGGGTTGTCCTCCGCCCGCTGGCTCTGCTGCATCCAGTACAGCACGTAGTCGCCGTCGTCCCGGGGCGGGACGTCGCGGAGCACGCGGACGCGCTCTTCCTGGACGATCTGGGTCGGCACGAGGGGCTTCTCCGGGAGGAGGGGTGGGCGTCGAGACGACTCACCCCCGAAGGAACCGGCCGTTCCGGGCCCGGGTAGAGCCGGGCCGGTCCTCTCGCTCCGCATCTCCCGCCCATGGCCCAGGCCCCCGCCGCGCACCACCACGAGGAAGAGGCGCTCGGAAAGGCGTACGATTCGCGCCTGATGAAGCGTCTCCTGGGGTACCTGCGTCCCTACCTGTGGAAGGTCGGGGCGGCGATCGTCCTGCTGATCCTCGTGTCCTCGGTGCAGATCGTCGGACCCTGGCTGACCAAGCTGGCGCTCGACGAGGCCGTCCCGACCGGCGACGTCGGGTTGCTCACCACGCTGGCCGTCGCGTACATGGCCGCCACGCTCCTGGGCTTCGTCTTCGAGTACGGGCAGGCGATCCTGACGACCTGGCTGGGTCAGAGCGTGATGTACGACCTTCGCGGCCAGATCTTCGGGCAGCTCCAGGCGCTGGACCTGCGCTTCCACGACCGCAACCCCGTGGGTCGCCTGATGACCCGCATCACGTCGGACGTGGAGACGCTCAACGAGCTGTTCAGCTCGGGCGTGGTCTCGGTCTTCGGCGACATCTTCACCCTGGTGTTCATCGTCGCGGCCATGCTGCTCATGGACTGGCAGCTCGCGCTGGTGGCGTTCAGCGTGCTGCCCTTCGTCGCGTGGGCCGCCTTCGTCTTCCGGTCGCGCATCCGGCAGGCGTACCGCGACATCCGCGTGCGTCTCGCCCGCATCAACGCGTTCCTCCAGGAGCGCCTCACCGGGATCCGCGTCGTCCAGCTCTTCAACCGGGAGGAGTCCGACGCGAGGAGGCACGAGGAGATCAACGCGGACTACCTGGAGGCCCACCTCCGATCGATCACCTACTACGCGCTCTTCTTCCCGGTGATCGAGGTCTTCACCGCCGTCGCTCTGGCGCTGATCATCTGGTCCGGGGGCTCGTCGGTCGTCGAGGGGGCCACCACGGTCGGCACGGTGGCCGCCTTCCTGCAGTTCGCCCGCCGCTTCTTCCGGCCCATCCAGGACCTCTCGGAGAAGTACAACCTCCTCCAGGGGGCCATGGCCTCGTCCGAGCGGGTCTTCAAGCTGCTGGACCGGGAGCCCGAGATCGCCGACCCGGAGTCCCCAACCCATCTCCCCGCGGTCACCGCCGGGCGGATCGAGTTCCAGGACGTCTGGTTCGCCTACGGCAGGGACGACGGGGGCGAGTGGGACTGGGTCCTCGAGGGGGTGAGCTTCCGCGCCGACCCGGGCGAGAAGATCGCCATCGTGGGGCACACCGGGGCGGGCAAGACCACGGTCATCAACCTGCTGATGCGCTTCTACGACATCCAGCGGGGCGAGATCCTGCTGGACGGCACGCCCATCCACCACCTCCCGGTCCGGGAGCTCAGGGAGCGGATCGGCCTCGTGCTGCAGGACGTCTTCCTCTTCAGCCAGGACGTGGGATACAACATCCGCCTCGGCTCACCGGCGATCGAAGACGACCGCATCCGGGACGCGGCGGGTCGGATCGGCCTCCAGCCCTTCGTGGACCGCCTCGAGAAGGGATACGAGCAGCCTCTGGGCGAGAGGGGCGCCTCCCTGAGCGTGGGCGAGCGTCAGCTCGTGAGCTTCGCCCGCGCCCTGGCCTTCGACCCCGAGATCCTGATCCTCGACGAGGCCACCAGCTCGGTGGACTCGGAGATCGAGGCTCGCATCGAGGAGGCCACGGAGGAGCTGATGAGGGGTCGCACGAGCCTCGTCATCGCCCACCGGCTGTCCACGGTGCAGGGCGCCGACCGGATCCTCGTGCTCCACCACGGCCAGCTCCGTGAGGAGGGCACCCACGCCGAGCTGCTGCAGAAGGACGGGCTCTACGCCCGCCTGCACGAGCTCCAGTTCGCGACCGTCACCGCCTGAGGGCCGAGGGAGGGCCCGTCCCGCCGCCGCTCGTCGTGTCGGGAGGAGAGACCGAGTCCTCCTCCTGCTCGGCTTCGGACATCCGGAGGGCCCGGTGGCGCTCGGAAACGGGGACGACCCGGCCGGCCACCCTCACCCGCGGCTCCTCACTCCACCCGCCGACGGGCTCGAGGGCCGCCTCCGTGAACCGGCTGGCGGGATTCCACAGCAGCCACTCGTCGATGCCGGCGTCGTAGGCGGCCTGGATCTGGGCCCGGACCTCGGGGGCGCCGTAGTCGGGCTCGCCCAGGGAGAAGTCCTGGAGCCACGGCCGGGTGGCGCCGGCGCCCTCGACCCGGGCCGATCTCTGGAGGGCCCGATCGAGGGCGTGCTTCACCACCTCGTAGGGGTAGGCGTTGGGACGTTCGAACCCGAAGCTCCCGCGGTAGTAGTGCGAAGGGTAGACCATGGGAAGCGCCACGTCCACCGCGTCGATCAGCTCCTCCCAGATCTGGCCGATCCCCACGTCCCTCGCCGAAGTCGTCACACCGA
Source organism: Gemmatimonadota bacterium (assembly GCA_050050315.1). GTDB lineage: Bacteria > Gemmatimonadota > Gemmatimonadetes > Longimicrobiales > Gaopeijiaceae > JASFUL01. The sequence goes on along the minus strand of JASFUL010000082.1, from coordinate 6,290 downwards.
ACACGTCCGCCGTGACCACCGCGCCGACCCGGCCCAGCTCCTCGTGGCCCCGCTCGAGGAACGCCCGGATCGCCTCGGGCCTGGGGCGCCCGTCCCGCCCGGGGTAGGACGCTCGCTCCAGCTCCGAGCGGGGCGCGTCGGGAAAGCGAACGTAGTCCCACTGGATCTCCGGGAACCCGAGAGCCACGGCCTCCCTCGCCAGGGCGAGGTGGTAGTCCTGGACCCGGGGGTCGAAGGGGTTCAGCCAGCGGATGCCCTTCGAGTCGACCCACACGCCCCCGGCCGTGTCCTGGACGGCCCAGTCCGGGTGGGCGGCGACGAGGATCGGGTCCTTCACGACCACGATCCGGGCGATGGGATAGATGCCTTCCGCCTCTAGCCGGCGGAGGAGTCCGGGGAGGTCGTGGATGCGGATCTCCCCCACCGCGCCGGCGGCCCGCGCCTCCTCGAGGCCCGTCGTGTAGCTGACGAACCCGCTCGCGTCCTTCAGGTCGATGACGAACGTGTTGATCTCCGTCCGGCGCGCGAGGTCCAACAGCTGCCGGACCCGCCTGGAGGAGCCCGCCGTCCACGCGTTCAGGTAGACGCCCCGCACGTGCTCGGGCCGCTCGAAGCGCGGCCGCTCGCCGCCATCGGGGATCTCCACCGGGGGCGGCGGGGGGCGCTCGGGCCGCTCCTCCGTGGGCCCGGCTCCCGTCCCGGCCGGCGCCGGAGGCTGCTCCACCTCGCCGCCCGGGACCTCCCGCGGGACCACGTCGGCCTCCCCGGTCGCGGCCTCGTCCGCGGCGCTCCCCGTCTCGGCTTCTTCCGCGCCGACCGCTTCGCCCGCCCCGCCCTCCCGCAGCGACGGGGCGTCCCCGGCCTGGCAGCCCGCCGCGACGAACACGCTCACCACCAGGAGGAGCGCGAGGACCCCCGGGTAGGGGGACGCACCCGGGGGTCGCGCGGGCACCCGCGACGCCATCAGTAGGCCTCGAGGGACGGATCGATCTCGTCCCGCCACGCCATCACGCCGCCCTCGAGGTTCCACGCCTGGTCGAAGCCCCGGGCCCGCAGCCACCGGGTCACGAGCCCGCTCCGGCTTCCGGTACGGCAGTAGACGACCACCGGCACGTCCCGGTCGAGCTCGCCCACGCGCCGCTCGAGCTCTCCCATCGGGATCCGTTGCTGGTCCGTGTCGGGGAGGTCGGCGATCCGCCGCTCGAAAGGCTCGCGCACGTCGAGAAGGCGGATCGGGTGACCGTTCCGCAGGCGCTCGCTCAGCTCCGTCGCGGAAATCGAGGGAATGGGGTCCAACGGGTCGTCCTCCCGCGGGTGTTCGACGGCGCATCCGGTCGGGGACGGCCTGTGCGGATCCCGAGGCGCCGGCGGTCGAGGGGATCGTCCAGGCGCGACTCAGGGGAGCAACGCCAGCACGCGTTCCGCGGTGCGGTCCGCGGCGCCCAGGTGGCTCTCAATATAGTCACGAGCCGCCCGGCCCGAAGCCGCGCGCTCGGAAGGCTCTTCCAGCCATCGCTCGAGAACGCCGGCCAGCTCCGCCGCGTCCTCCACCACGCGGCCACCGCCTCGACGCGAGAGCTCCCCGGCCGCCCGCGCGTTGTCGTGTCGGGGGCCGAAGGCCACCGGCACCCCCGCGGCGGCCGGCTCGAGGACCGAATGCAGCCCCTCGTCGTGGAAGCCGCCGCCCACGTACGCCGCCGCCGCGACCGTGTAGAGCTGGGCGAGGACGCCCACCCGGTCGACCACCACCGCGTCCGCCTCCCCGGCCCGACCGGCCGACTCGACCTCTCCCAGCCGGCGCGACGTCCAGCCCCCGGCGGCCAGGGCCGCCTCGAGGGGCGCCAGGTGGGCTTCGTCGGGCTCGTGGGGCGCGACGACCAGGAGCGGTCGGGGGCCCACCTCCCGGATCCGCTCGAACGCGCGGACCAGGACCTCCTCGTCCGGCGGCCACGTGGAGCCCGCCACGACGACCGGGCGGTCGTCCCGTGCGAACGGTCGGATCCAGGGTGCGTCCGGGTCCGCGTCGGCGGCCCGGCGGGCGGCCGAGTCGATTCCGGGATCTCCCGTGACGTGGATCCGCTCCGCCGGCGTGCCCAGGCGTCGGAACCGCCGGGCGTCCTCCTCCGCGATGGCCATGACCTCCGCGAGGCTGCGGAAGGACGGTCCGAGCACGTCCCGGGCGGGCCAGCGGAGGCGACTGGACGAGCCCGGCAGGGTCGCCGCGATCAGCACGGCCGGCACGCCCCGGCGTCGGGCCTCTTCCATCAGCACCGGCCAGACCTCGGTCTTGGTGAACGCGATCAGGTCCGGACGCAGCGCGTCGATGACGGGGCCGACCTCGGCCCGGACGTCCCACGGAAGGTAGTCGGCCGCGTCGCAGGGCATCGCCCGGGCCAGCGCCTCGGCCGAGGGCGAGAAGTGGGTGAAGACCGTCTGCGCTCCGGCCCGGCGCGACCCCAGCGCCTCGAGCACCGCCCGGGCCTGCAGCCCCTCGCCCACCGACGGGGCGTGGAACCAGACGAGGGGTCGCTCCGGCACCCGCCGCTCCCGCCCCCAGGCGACGAGCCGGTCCCCCGCGCCCCGTCGGCCGCGGATCCCCCTCGCGAGCTTCGAATCCCCCCGGCCGAAGAGCGGGGCGGCCAGCCGCGCTCCGCGGACCAGCCATCTGTAGGGAGTGTGGAGGTCCATCGAGGTCGTGCGTCCGCTCCGCCCGGCCGGCGTCCACGTCGACGTCCGGAGGGCGCCGGAAGCCCCCCGGGGGTTGGAGGTAGGGTAGGAAAGGCTGGTCCCCGACGGTAGATTGCCCCTGTCATGGCCACCTGGCTGATCACCGTCCGACACGGCACCCGCTACCAGCGCTACCACACGCTGGAGGTGGAGGCGGCCGACGTCCGCGGGGCCATGCGGCGCGCCGCGGACGCCGTCCCGGAAGGCATCGCGGAGCACGCGGATCTCGTCGAGGTCCGCCCGGCCGTCCGTCCCGAGGAGCGGAGCTACGTCGGCGAGAGCGACTGAGCCCCGGCGCCGATCCCCTCCACCCCGGGGACCCCGGATTGAAGGTCGCCCGGGGGTGCCTTCGTATCCCCCGGGGATCCACACGAAACGCCAGAGAAGACCGCCCACGGCCGCGCGCCGGGCGTCCAACCCAGGAAGGAGAGCGACATGGGACTCTTGATGCTCGCAGTGATCGTCATCGTGCTCGGACTCGCGGTCCGGGCCTTCGGTCCGTCCATGGGGAAGAGCGCCGGCGCAGCGAAGCTCGCCGGCTACGGCCTGATGTTCATGGGGCTGCTCCTGGCCATCGCCAACACGTTCACGCTGGTCGGCGTGGGCGAGGTCGGGGTGAAGCACTTCCTGGGCGACGTCGACGACGACGCCCTCACCCAGGGCGTCCACATGATCAATCCGATGGCCAGCGTCGTGAAGATGTCCACGCGCGAACAGAGCTTCCCGCCCGACGGGGGGGTCGAGCGGATCGAGGCGCAGACCTCGGAGCAGCTCAACGTGAACCTCGAGATCTCCATCCTCTACCGCATCGATCCCCTGAACGCCCCCTCCCTCTACGAGCGCATCGGGGACGAGAACCAGATCAAGAGCCGGATCGTCCTGAACGCGGTCCGGAACGGGGTCCGGGACGCCGTCGCCACCAAGTCCATCAACGAGATCTTCAGCCCCAACCGTCGCGAGGTCGCTGGCGACATGATGTCGGCCATCCAGGACAAGGCGGGCGACCGGATCGAGGTCCTGGAGGTCTTCGTGCGCGACGTGCAGGCGCCCGACCGGGTCCGCCAGGCCATCGAGGAGAAGCTCCAGCGGGAGCAGAACGTGGCCGCCGAGCGGTTCCAGACGGAGATCGTGCAGGAGCGGGCGCAGCAGAAGATCGAGGAGGCGAAGGGCATCGCCGAGGCCCAGAAGATCATCTCGGAGGGGCTGACCGACGAGTACCTGACCTTCTACTACATCGAGCAGCTCGGGCAGCTTCCCGCCGGCTCGGTCGTGTACGTGCCCACCGAGGGGGGCATCCCGCTCATGCGGAACCTGGGGGGCGGGTGAGGAGGTCGTTGACCGACCGATGCGCTCCTTGCACCGTTCGGGACCGGGAGATCGCTTGACGGGCCTTCGAACCCGAAGCCGATGGACCAACCCTGGCTCCCGCGGCTAGGCTCATGCTGCAGAGCCGCCTGGTGAGGAGAGCGGCGCTGGCGCTGGCGGTCGTGGCGGCCGCGGCCGCGTTCCTCTCCGGGTGCTCTCCGCTCTACGTCATCCGGGCGGGCATCGCGGAAGCGAAGATCCTGGCCGCCCGCCGGCCGATCCCCGAGGTCGTGCTGGACTCCGCCACCGACGAGCGCACCCGCGGGAAGCTCGTGCTGGCCATGGAGGCCCGTTCGTTCGCGCGGGACTCCCTCGAGCTGAACGTCGGGGACAGCTACACCAGCTTCACGCGCCTGGAGAAGGACACCCTCGCGCTCGTGCTCTCCGCCGCCTGGCGGGACCAGCTCCGGTCGAAGACGTGGTGGTTCCCCATCGTCGGGCACGTGCCCTACAAGGGCTTCTTCGACGAGGACGACGCGCTCGAGGAGCAGCGCGACCTCGAACGCGAGGGCTTCGACACCTATCTGCGGCCCACGGCCGCCTTCAGCACCCTGGGCTGGTTCGCGGATCCCCTGCTCTCGACCCTCCTCCGCTACGACGAGGTGGACCTGGTCGAGACCATCCTCCACGAGCTCTCCCACAACCACCTCTTCGTCCCGGGGCGGGTCCAGTTCAACGAGAGCTTCGCCACCTTCGTCGGCCGGGTCGGGGCCATCGAGTTCTTCTGCACGCGCCGGGGTGGGGGATGGGATACGGTGAAGTGCGAGCGGGCGCAGGCGCGGTGGCGCGACGCCCGCCGCTTCAGCCGCTTCCTGGACGACCTGGTGGCCGAGCTGCGCTCCATCTACGACGAACCCTCGCTCTCCGTCGACACGAAGCTCGCCCGCCGGGAGGCCGTGTTCGAGCGCTTCCTGGCCCGCTTCCGCGACGACGTCCAGCCGTCCTTCGAGAACCTGTCCTTCGGGTACTTCCTGACGACGCCGCTGAACAACGCGACCCTCCTGGCACGCATGCGCTACTACCATCGCCTCGACGACTTCCAGGCGCTGTACGAGGACGCCGGCAGCGACCTGACCGCCACGGTCCGGCGCATCGCCGCGGGCGTGGAAGCCGCGGAGGATCCGTTCGAGGTCCTCCCGGGGCCTCCCTCCCGGACCAGGGGCGTTCCGGGGGCGACGTCCGACGAGGGCGAGGGCGGTCCATGAGGCGGGCGATCCTCGTCGCGGCGCTCACGGGCGTGCTCCACGCGCCGGCCGCGAGCCAGGAGGCCCACGTCTTCCTGGTGCGCGGATCGTCGGGCGACGCGGACTTCGAGAGCACCCGTGGCGTGGGCGTCGCGCTGGCCTTCCGGATCGGCGACGCGCTCCGTGTCCAGGTCGGCCTCGACACCCGCCGGGCCCGGCTGCGGCGGGTCGGGATCGCCTGCATCAACCCCCAGGTCGGGTGGCGCTGCGCAACCGACGAGATCGCGACCGAGAACCGCTTCAGCTCCTTCTCGGTCGCCGTCCTCCCGTCCTGGCGCCCCTGGGACATGCTCCGGGTGTCGGCCGGTGCCGGGGTCGTGGTCGGGAGCGCCGACTCCGACAACGTGGCCTCCTCGGGACGGCAGGCGCTGATCTTCGTGCGCGAGACCGCCCAGGCCGGGGGCGTCGTGGTCGCGGACGCGCAGCTCCGCCCGGCCCGATCCCTCCCCCTGGTCCTGGTGGGCCAGTGGCAGGCGCGTCGGATCGCCCTCGAAGGGTGCTCCGAGATCGAGGACACGTACGACCCCTTCTGCGGCACGGACTGGTGGTCCGAGCTCCAGCTCGGCCTCGGCCTGCGCTTCTGACGCGGTCGGCTCCTCGGCCTCCTCCCGCCCCACCCTGGAAGTGGCTCTGGGGCTCCTTTAGGTTACGGATTCTCGCAGAGCACCGGCGGGCGACGTTCGGCGTGCATCCCGCGACGGGACCGACGACCCTCGAGGCTCGAGGATCCGGCGATCGACAGGGCAGGCATGGGCAACGAAGAGAAGGGCTACGCTCCCTCCGAGGTGGAGGCGAAGTGGCAGGCCCGGTGGGAAGAGCGGGGTACCAACCGGTTCACGCTGGAGGAGCTGCGTGACGCGGAGGATCCCTACTACAACCTGATGATGTTCCCGTACCCCTCGGCCGAGGGACTCCACGTCGGGAACATCTACGCCTTCACGGGCGCGGACGTGC
>JASFUL010000081.1:0-14312 GCA_050050315.1 Gemmatimonadota bacterium | reverse complement strand
GGACGTGGCCGGCGTGGACCCCTGGCCCGGCTCGCTGCAGCGGCTCGCCCAGATCGAGGCCCGGGGAGCCCTCCCCGTGCCCGTCGCCACCCCCAGCCACGAGATGCCGGGCTTCGGCGTGTACAGCCTGCTGGCCTACAGCAAGCCGTCCGTCGTCTACTACATGCTGCGGGAGCTGGTGGGCGAGCGGGCCATGCGCGAGGGCCTGGGCCTGTACTACGAGAGGAAGGCGTTCCAGCACGTGGTCGAGGACGACCTGCGGCGGGCCGTCGAGGACGCGTCCGGCATGGAGCTAGGGTGGTTCTTCCAGCAGTGGTTCCACACCACGGCCACGCTCGACTACGCCGTCGCCGACGTCCGACTGGCCCGCACGGCGGACGGGTGGACCACCACGGCGACGGTGACCCGGAGCGGCGACGCGTGGATGCCGGTGACCGTCCAGGTCGGGTCGGAGCGGGTCGTCCTGGAGGGCCGCGAGCGGACCCAGACGGTGGAGGTCACGACCTCCGAGCGTCCGGAGGCCGTGGTCCTGGACCCCGACTTCGCGCTGCTGGACGTCGACCGATCGAACAACCGGGCGGAGGTCGACGCGCCCTCCGGGTGAGGGCGCCCGGGAGCCTGTCCGTGGCGCTCCTGACGCGGCTCGCCCCGATCCCCGGACAGGGGCCTCCTAGGAGCTCGCCGCCTGCGAGGTCGCGTGGATGTAGGCCGCGAGCTGGCGCACCTGCTCGTCCGTCAGCGCCGGGTTGCCGCCCTTGGGCATCATCAGGCCCGGGAAGTGCTGCGGCTCGGCCACGCCCTCCGTGATCGTCCGGACGATCTGGTCGTAGCTGCCGTCGGTGTTGAGCCACTCGGCGTCGAGGAGGTCCGGGCCGACGGCCTCCACGCCCCTGGCGTCCGGGCCGTGGCAGGCGGTACACACCTGTCCCGGGTAGAGGCTCTGGCCCGCCTGCACCATCTCCATCGTCACGCCCTCAGGGAGGGCGACCGTGGAGAGGTCGGGGGACTCCTGAGCGGCCTCCTCGGCCGTGGCCTCGGCGGGCTCGCCCGCCGCCTGTCCCTCGTCGGCCGCCTGGTCGCCGCCGCACGCGGCCAGGAGCATCAGGGCGCCGGTGAGTAGCGCGGGTACGGATCGCATGTCGACTGCCTCCGGGGGATGGGTCGCCGGACCGGTCCCGATGGTTAACGGGGGACAACTACTCCTCGGGAGCCCGGGAGTTTCACCCGTCGCGCGCCTCCGGTCGCCCCCGTCGACACGGGTCCCGCCGGGACCCCCGGGGGGCGCCGCCGGGTACGGTGAGCGCCCAACGATCCCCCGATGCCGGACCATGTCGGCCACCGTCAGATCAGCCCGACCAGGAGCGGACCTCACGCCGCGCGGCCCGCGCGCGGGCCGCGCGCTCGTCGGACGACGGGGCGGCGCCGGGCCCCGCGACCGGGAAAGGCGGCCTGGCCGCGTGCCGGCGCCGCCGGCCGTGGCCCTCTCGATCGTCGCGGTCCTGTTGGCGGCCGCGTGCGGGCCGGGCGCCGACGGGGGCGCGGCGGCCGGAACGCCGCCCGACGCGGGCGCCTCGGTCGATGCGGCCGCCACCGCCGCCGGAAGCGACGAGCGGCCGTGGCGCGGGCAGGAGCTGGCCGAGCCCCGGGCACGGCCCGACTTCGTGCTCTCCGACACCGACGGCGAGCCGTACGACTTCCGGGCCGAGACCCGGGGAAAGGTGGCGCTGCTCTTCTTCGGCTACACCCACTGTCCCGACATCTGCCCGGTCCACCTGGCCAACCTGTCCGAGGTGCTCCGCAACCTGCCCCGGGAGATCTCGGGGCGCGTGGAGGTGGTCTTCGTCACCGTCGATCCCGAGCGCGACACGCCGGAGCGACTGCGGGACTTCCTGGGACGCATGCAGTGGCGGATCAGCGGGCTGCGCGGGACGCGGGAGCAGGTGAACGAGATCGAGACGGCGCTGGAGCTGCCGCGTTCCACCATCACGCGGCTGGACGACGGCTCGGTGTCGGTGGGCCACTACGCCAGCGTCCTGGCCTTCGGCGCCGACGGCCCCGCCCGCCTGGCCTACCCGTGGGGGACGCGTCAGCGCGACTGGCAGGTCGACCTCCCCCGGCTGGTGCGGGAGACGACGAGGGCGCCGCCGGCGGCCCCGGGCGCCTGACCCGCCACACGAAGAACCTCGACGTGGAACCACCGACGGAGCCGTAGCGGATGCAGTGGTGGTGCGTGGCCACGGGCCAGCCGTGGACGTGGGAGTGGCGGGCCTACCCCGGCGTGTGGCTCTTCGTCGGCGCGCTCGCGCTCTTCTACTGGCTGCGGGTGGCGCGTCCCGGAGGGGGGATGCGGCCGTCCGCCGGCGAGGGGTCCGCCGGTGCGGGAGGGGTCGCCGCGGCGGACGGCGACGGCGCGCCGGGCTCCCGGGGTCGCGGCCGGCCGTGGGCGTTCTACACCGGGCTGCTGCTCCTGTGGGCCGCCCTGGACTGGCCCATCGGGGCGTTGGGCGCCGGCTACCTCGCCAGCGTCCACATGGTGCAGTTCCTCCTCATCGCCATGGTCGTCCCCCCGTTCCTGCTGCTGGGGGTTCCGGAAGCGACGTGGCGCCGCTGGGCCGGAGCCGGCGGGGCCCCGCTCCGGGCCGCGACGCACCCCGTGGTCACCCTGGCCGCCTTCACCGTCCTGGTGGGTCTGACCCACTGGCCGCTCGTCGTGGACGGGCTCATGGCGAGCCAGCTCGGGAGCTTCCTCCTGGACGGGACGTGGCTCGGCGCGGGCCTCCTGTTCTGGTGGCCCGTGCTCGCTCCCGAATCGCTCCGGCCCTGGTTCGGCGCGCCGGCGAGGATGGGGTACCTCATCGCCGCCACCATCCTGAACACGGGCGTCTTCGCCTACCTCACCTTCACCGAGCTTCCCGTATACGCGACCTACGAGCTGGCCCCGCCGGTGGGCGCGCTCTCGACGCGGGACGACCAGATCGTGGCCGGGCTGCTCATGAAGATGGGCGGCGCCGTCGTCCTCTGGACCGCCATCACGGTGCTCTTCTTCCGGTGGTTCGCGCGCGAGGAGAGGGAGATGCGGGGCGAGGCGGGCCCATGAGCGGTCGAGCGGATCTGGACGATCTCTTCAGCCGCGCCTACGAGGAGCTCCGGCGGCTGGCGGCGGCAGTGCGCGGGAACGATCCGGCCGAGACCCTCAACCCCACCGCCCTCGTCCACGAGGCGTGGCTGAAGCTGGCGTCGTCGCTCCCCGCACGGCCGGGATCCGAGCTCCACTTCAAGCGCATCGCCGCCCGGGCCATGCGGCAGGTCCTCGTGGAGACGGCCCGGCGTCGCGGGGCGTCGCGGAGGGGAGGGGGACGCCCGCTCCTCACGCTGGACGAGTCCCTGCGGGCCGGCGTCGAGACGTCCCACGAGCTGCTGGAGCTGGACGCGGCGCTGGACCGACTGGCCGAGATGGCGCCCCGCCAGGCGCAGATGGTCGAGTATCGGTTCTTCGGGGGCCTCGAGGTGGCCGAGACGGCGGAGCTCCTCGGCGTTTCGGAGTCGACGGTCCACCGGGACTGGCGGGCCGCCCGGGCCTGGCTCGGCGTGGAGCTCGGCCGGGAGCGTTGACGGGCGGGGCGTCGGCGGCCAACGATCGGTGCCATGGGTACCGACTCCGGCCGCTGGCGCCGCGTCCAGCAGATCTTCCACGACGCCCTCCAGCGTCCGCCCTCCGCGCGCCCCGCGTTCCTGGACGAGCAGTGCGGGGGCGACCGCGATCTCCAGGAGCAGGTCGAGGCGCTCCTCGAGGAGGACGCGCGCGGGGGCGCCACGGTGCTGGACCGCGGCCTCGAACGGGTGGCGGGCGAGCTCCTGGGCGCAGAGGACCCGCCGCCCGAACGGATCGGGAGCTACCGCGTGCTCCGGGTCCTGGGACGCGGTGGGATGGGTGTGGTCTACCTCGCCGAGCGCCCCGATCTCGGCCAGCGCGTGGCCATCAAGGTGCTACGGGACGCCTGGCTGTCGCCCGGTCGCCGGCAGCGTTTCGCCGACGAGCAGCGGGTTCTGGCGGCGCTGAGCCACGCGTCCATCGCACGCCTGTACGACGCTGCGAGCCTGCCCGACGGGACGCCGTACATGGTGATGGAGCACGTCGAAGGCTCCCCCCTCACGGCCTGGTGCGAGGAGCGACGTCTCCCCCTGCGCCAGCGGCTCGAGCTCTTCCGCACGGTCTGTGAGGCCGTGGAGGCGGCCCACCGGCTGGCGGTCGTGCACCGGGACCTGAAGCCGTCCAACATCCTCGTCACCGACGGGGGCGAGCCGAAGCTCCTGGACTTCGGGATCGCGCGCAGGTTGGAGGGTGTGGAGGGGGTGGCCGATCCCACGGTGACGGGCCTGCGCCTGATGACGCCCGCCTACGCCGCACCCGAGAGGATCCGCGGTGAGAGCGCCGGCGTCTCGGTCGACGTCTACTCGCTGGGCGTGATCCTGTACGAGCTGCTCACGGACCGCCTGCCGTACGACCTCTCGTCGCTCACGCCGGGACAGGTGGAGGAGGTCGTCACGACGGGCGCGGCCGAGCCGCCGTCCGCGACCCTCCGCGGGGTCTCGCGCTCTCAGGCGGCGGACCTGGACGTCCTGGTGGGCACGGCGATGCACCCCGATCCGGAGCGGCGGTACCCGTCCGTCGAGGCGCTCGTGCGGGACGTCGACCGGTACCTCTCGGGAAGGCCGCTCGAGGCCCGGGCCGACAGCCTGGGCTACCGCCTGACACGATACGCCCGGCGGAACCGAGCCCCTCTGTCGGCCGTCGCCGTCGTCCTGCTCCTCGTCGTGGCGCTGGTCGGGTTCTACACGGCGCGGCTCGCCGCCGCCCGGGACGTAGCGCTCGCGGAAGCCGCCCGCTCGGACCGCATCCAGCGCTTCATGCTCGACCTCTTCTCGGGCGGGGAGGCGGGCGCGGGCCCCGCCGACTCGCTCAGGGTGCTGACGCTCCTGGAGCGCGGCGTGGACGAGGCGAGGGTCCTCGACGCCGAGGGGGCCGTTCAGGCCGAGCTCCTCCAGACCCTGGGCGGGCTCTTTCGGGAGCTCGGCGAGCTGGAGCGGGCCGACTCGCTGCTCGTGGCGTCCCTGGAGCGGCGGCGGGAGCTCCACGGCCCGGACCATCCGGACGTGGCTTCGAGCCTGGTGTCCCTGGCCCTCCTGCGGGCCGACCAGGCCGAGCTGGACGAGGCCGAGTCGCTCGCCCGGGACGCCTTCGCCATGGCGCGCCGGCACCGGCCGGCGGACCACCCCGAGGTGCTCGTCGCCATGGACGCGGTGGGGGTCGTCCTCCAGCAGCGGGGCGAATACGACGAGGCGACGGCACTGCTGGAAGAGGAGGTCCGGCTGCGCGAGGCGAAACCCGCCGACGCGCTCCTCTCGGCGGCCCTGGGCGAGCTGGCCAACACCCGCTTCTACGCCGGCGACCTCCAGGGCAGCGACTCGCTGAACCGCGCGGTCCTGGCCCTGGACCGCGGACTCTACGGGGAGCGGCATCCCTCGGTCGGGGATGGCCTGATCAACCTGGGGGCGATCCGCTTCCAGCGCGGGGACTACGAGGGCGCCGAGGCGCTCTACCGGGAGGCGCTGGGCATCCTCGAGCCCTACTACGGGCCCGACCACCCCGAGACGGCGTCGAACCTCACGATGCTGGGCCAGGCCCTCGTCTATCAGGGGCGCTACGACGAGGCGGTGGAGCTGCTCGAGCGGGCGCTGGCCGTCCGGGAGCGTGTGTACGGACCGCGACACCCGGACGTGGCGACGACCTTGAGCGAGCTCGCGACGGTGGCGCTCCAACGGGACCGGCTGGACCTGGCGCAGGCGCGCTTCGAGCGGATCGCCGACATCTACCGGCGGGCCTACGGCGAGGACCACTACTTCACCGCCATCGCCCTCTCGAACGTGGCGTCGGTCCACCAGCGGCTCGGGGACCTGGATCGGGCCGAGGCCCTCTTCCGGGACGTCGTGGCGCGCTTCACCTCCGCCCTGGGCGGTGACGACCTGAGCACCGGGATCGCCCGCATCAAGCTGGGGCGGGTCCTGATGCTGCGGGGACGTCCGGCGGACGCCGAGGAGCACCTGCGGGCCGGCTACGACATCGTGGCGGCGCAGGCCGAGCCGTCGGTGAGCTGGATCCGGGCGGCGCGCTCCGACCTCGTCGAGGTGTACGAGGCCCTCGGCCGCCCCGACCAGGCGGACCGCTTCCGGCGGGAGCTGGAGGAAGCCGGGGACGGGCCACCGGGCTGAAGGCCGACCCGACCGGCCCCGGCCTCAGGGCACGATCTCGCCGGTGCGGGCCGCGAGCCGCGCCACCGCCCCGTCCACCATCGGGCTCGTGAAGATACCTCCGTCCACGTTCCACCCGCTCGCGTTGAAGCTCCATCTCACCGTCGCGCCGGGCACGAGCCCCCACGCGTCGTCCCAGCCGTCGAGACCCGAGAAGTCCGGCAGCTCGAGGTCGATCTCGTCGTCCTGCTGCCACGCGGCCGTCGTCCATACGGCCACGAGGCGCTGAGGGGAGGTCCCGAGCTGGTAGAGCGTCGCCAGCCACGACCCGTCGTACTCGGGCTGGCGGGTGTAGCGGAGGCGCGGACGGGCGTACGGCGAGGTCGCCTCGACGGTGACGTCGGTGGCTCCCAGGGGCGGGCCCATCGAGGTGGCCAGGTCGCCGGCCTCCTCGAAGTACAGGTGCACCGTGCGCTGGTCCACCCCGTCCTCGGACGACGACGTGGCGAAGAGGTGGTGCACCTCCCCCGTCTCCTGGCGCTCCGTCGGGATGCCCGGGTACGCGCGCTGCTCCTCCGCGGAGACGTCCGTCGAGGCGAAATACCCCGCGTGGATGCCACCGGCGAAGATGTAGGCGAGGACGACGTTCGTGCGCCAGCCCGCCAGGTTGCCCAGGGTGAGGTCGTGCTCCACCGGGGCGAACGGCTCGTCGGAGTCGAAGTCCACCGGGGCGACGCGTCCCTGGTGGGGCGGGTCTAGGTTACGTCGCAGGATCATCTCCTCGAGGGTGGCGAGGGGAACCACGGACCCGGGCTCGTAGCTCCGCCGGGAGACGACGAGGGGGATCGGTCCCTCCCGGAGCACCGGCACGACGAGGTCGCCGTCGGCGAGGGCGACGAGGTCGGTCCCGCCCAGGCTCACCTGGGCGTCCTCTCCGTCGGCCAGCCCCGCGACGGGGACGGTGACGCTGCGGCTCGCGGACCCGGGACACGGCAGGTCGTCGAAGATCGCGAGCTCCTCGGCCGACGCGCGGTAGATCGCGACGCCCGTCCCGCCCGCGCCCTCGACCCAGGCCAGCTCGGCCCGCTCCTCCCGGAGGACGAACTCGAAGACGTTCCCCCCGTCCGGCTCCACGGCGGTCCAGGGGCCGTCGCCGTCCCGGTAGGCGAGCCACTCGAGCGTTCCCTGGGACCCGCAGGGCCCGAGGGAGATCTCCACCCCCTCGCCGCCGAATCCCTCCTCCTCGACCGTCACGGCCAGGGCGGCGATCTGCGCCGTCAGCCCCGCGGCGGAGCCCTGGACCTCGAGGGAGTAGGCGCCCGGCGCCAGGTCGGCGTCGGCCGTGACGGAGAGCGTGCTGGTGGCGCCGCTGACCTCCGCGGGCTGGAGGTCCGCCGCAAGGCCGGCCGGGACGCCGACGGCGCGGACGTCGACGGTGCCCGTGAAGCCGCCGCCCCGCGCCACGGTGACCTGGACCTGGCCGGACCCGCCCGGACGGAGCGTGATGGTGGACGTGCTCAGGACGAGGGTGAAGGAGCCGTCCTCGCCGTCGTCGCCCCCGTTGGGAGAGCTGGGCGAGTCGCCGCCGCAGGAGACGAGGAGCGCGGCGAGGGCGAGGGAGAGGAGGGAGGGGACGTCGTGGCGCATGCGACTCGGCTCCGGGCACGTGGGAGGGAACGAGAGGCTCCACCCACGTTGCGCAGGAACGGGTCGCCGACTGTCACGCGGGCCACCATCGGCTCACTCGTAACGCAGCGCCCTCGCCGGGTCGACCCGCGCCGCCCGGGCCGCCGGCACGAGGCAGGCGACCAGCGCCACGGAGGCGAACGCCAGGGGGACCCCGACGAACGTGGCCGTGTCGTTCGGCTCGACCGCGTACAGCATCCCCTCCATGAAGCCGCTGAGCGCAAGGGCGAACACGGTCCCTGCGGCGACGCCCAGGAGCGCCATGACCATGCCCTGGCGCACCACGAGCCCGATCACGGCGCTCCGCTCGGCGCCCAGCGCCACCCGCACCCCGATCTCCCGGGTGCGACGGCTGACCGCGTACGACAGCACGCCGTAGATCCCGACCACCGCCAGCGCGAGCGCGATGGCGGCGAACGCGCCCAGGAGGACCATCGCGAAGCGCGGCTGGGCCAGCGCGCCGGACATCACCTCGTCCATGGTCTCCACGCGCGACACCGGGATGGACGGGTCGAGGGCCCGGATCTCGCCCCGCACGGGCTCGAGCACGCTCGTGGGTGCGCCCTCGGTCTCGATCGTGAGCGTCAGCGAGCGCTGGTTCCCCGCCGAGCCCACCTGGGCGTGGGGCCGGTAGTAGCGGAACTTGCGGGGCGCGGTGATGCCGTTGTGCGCCACGTCGCCGACCACGCCCACCACGGTCAGCGTGTCGCCCCAGTTGTACATGGTGCCGCCCACGGGGTCCCGGTCCTGGAAGTAGCGCCGGGCCAGCGACTCGTTGACGATGATGGTCTTCGGGCCGTCGATCCGGTCCCGGCCGTCGAAGGTGCGCCCGGCCAGGAGGGGGATGCGCATCACCTCGAGGTAGCCCGGCGTGACGAACTGCCACTCCGCCTGCATCGACTCGTTCGGCGCCGGCTCGTACCCCTCGACGCCGAAGCCGGAATCGCCCATGGTGCTGGCCAGGGGCAGCAGACGCGCCGCCCCTGCCGCCCGGACGCCCGGGATGTCCCGCACCCGGCGCAGCAGCTCGTCGTAGAATCCGACCACGTCCTCGGAGTCGGGGTAGCCCGCCGGAGGCGTCGTCATCCGCAGCGTCAGGACGTTCTCCGGCGCGAAGCCCGGATCGACCTCGAGGAGCTTCACGAACGTCCGGCCCATGAGGCCGGCGCTGGTGAGCAGGATGACCGCCATGGCCATCTGGGACGCCACCAGGAGGCCCTGCGTGCGGTTGCCGGACGCGCCGGGCCCCGCCCCCCGGCCCTGCTCCCGCAGCGGCCCCGCCGCCCCGTAGCGCGCCACCCGCAGCGCGGGGACCGTGCCGAAGAGGAGCGCGGTGCCGACCGAGATCGCGACGGCGAAGAGCACCACCGTGCCGTCCAGCGTGACGGACGCGGACCGGGGGACGGCCTGGGGATCGATGGCCAGCAATGCCCGCACGCCCACGGCGGCCAGGGCGACGCCGAGCACGCCCGCCAGGCCGGCGAGCACGCCACTCTCCAGCAGGAGCTGCCGCACGATCCGCGGCCGGCTCGCCCCCATGGCGCTCCGGACCGCCATCTCTCCGGTGCGGCCCTCCGCCCGCGACAGCAGCAGGTTCGCCACGTTGCCGCACGCGATCAGCAGCACGAAGGCGACGGTTCCCAGGAGGAGCCAGATCGTGCCGCGGGCGGCGCCCACGACGTCGTTCCGGGCCAGGAAGACCTTGGGACGGAACTGCCGCTGGGGCGCGTACAGCCCCACGGGCTCCACCGTGGCCTGGACCCGCTCGAGGTCCGAGCGGGCGCGCTCCACCGACGTGCCGTCCTGCAGGCGCCCCACGACGTAGGCGCCGTGGTTGCCGCCGCTGCCCAGCTCGGGGGCCGGGGACTCGAGGTCGACGTACGTGGGCGCGTAGAGGTCGGTGCTCGACGCGAGGCCGTAGTCCACCGGCAGCACGAACCCCTCGGGGAGCACGCCCAGGATGGGCGTCATGGTGCCGTCGACCTCCACCGCGCGCCCGACGACGTCGGGATCGCCGCCGTACCGCCGCTGCCACGCGTCGTACGAGAGGACGAGCGGGGGATCCGGGAGCTGCGCCTCTTCCCAGGTGAAGGTCCGGCCGACCACGGGCTCGACGCCCAGCACCTCGAAGAGGTTCGGCGTGACCGCCGCCGCACCCACCCGCTCGGGGTTTTCCACGTCGGTGAAGGTGGCGCTCCCCCGGTAGTAGAGCGCCGCGTCCTCGAGGGTGCGGTTCTCCTGGTGCCAGAGCTGGAACTCGTCCTGGGCGACCCAGGTCTTGTCGGGGAAGTTGTCCCACGACGCGTGGATGGTGACCACCCGGTCCGGCTCGCCGTAGGGGAGCGGCTCGAGGAGCACCCCGTCGGCGACGCTGAAGATGGCCGTGGCGGCGCCGATGCCCAGCGCCAGCGTCATCACGGCGACCGCCGCGAACCCCGGCGCCTTCCGCAGCGAGCGCAGCGCGTACCTGAGGTCCTGCATCCAGCCTCCCATCGCTCCTCCCCTCCACCCGTGGATGATCCGCCTCACGAACAGCTTCCACACCGCCTCGCCCGCCGGGGCCTCCGCCTCGCGGAGGGTCACCACGGTGATGCGTCCCTCGCCCGCGTCCTCGACGCACACGAGGACCCGTCCCCCCGCCGGGACCATCACCGGGCCGCCCCCGCCGGAGAGGGCCGGGGGCAGACCCCCGTCCTCCAGGTGGCGGATGCGCCGGGCCACCTCCTCCTGGGCCTCCCGGGGGAGCGCCCTGAGCGCCTCCACCGCCGGCCGCGACAGCTCGATCCTCCAGCTCATCGCGTCAGAGCTCCAGCTCCCGGCGTACCTCGTCCCACGGCACCGTGCCGGCCTCCGCGATCTCCCGGAGCGCCGCTTCGAAGTCCCGCGCCTCCAGCAGCCCCCGGAGGCGCTCCAGGAGGCTGGCCTCCTCGACGGGCACGATGGCCACCAGCTCCTTGCCGTGGCGCGTGACGACGAAGCGCTCGCCGCCGTACGCGGCGCGGTTCACCAGCTCGGCCATGTTCTTCCTCGCGTCGGCGGTGCTGACGGGCTTCATGGCACTCCTCGGGGTCTCGTGCTCGCGGGGTTGGACGTCGGGACCGGGTCCGCGGTTGGACAAGATGTCCATTTTGTACAAAATGCACAAGAGGGCGGCCCGGGGCCTCGAGCCGCGGAGGGGTGGGTCCGAGGGAGAGGATGGAAGGGAGAGGGAGGACGCTGGCCGCGGCTACTCGGTCCTCAGCGCCTCCACGACGTCGACCCCCAGCGCCCGGCGGGCGGGCGCGACCGCCGCCGTCAATCCGGTGAGCCCGAGCACCACGATCACCGCCCCGTACACGGCCGGGTCCCGCGGGTCCGCGCCGAGGAGGAGGAGGCCCAGGTGCGGCGCGACCAGGGCCGCGATGCCGAGGCCGGCCGCGAGGCCCAGGCCCAGCTGGACGAGGCCGTTCCCCACCGCCGTCCGCAGCACGCGGCGCGGTTCCGCACCCAGCGCCACCCGGATGCCGAGTTCGCGGACGCGCCGGTGCACGCCGAAGGCCATCACCCCGTAGAGGCCGACTCCGGCGAGCAGAAGCCCGGCGAAGCCGAACGTCAGGAAGAGGCCCGCGAACACCGACTCCACCGCGCGGGTGGCGCGGATGTGCTCCGCGAGCGTCCCGACCTCGTAGAGCGCGACGTCGGGGTCGAGGCCGGTCATCGTCTCCCTCAACCCCGGCAGGAGGGCGCGGGGATCGGTTCCGGGAGCGGCGCGGAGCACGACGGCCATCCGGCGCGCCGAGGAGACGGCCGGAGTCGCCGGGGCCGACGCCGGGAGGTAGACGCCCGTCGCGTCCGCGTCGCGTCCGACGCCGATGCCGAGCTGCGGGGCCACGCCGACCACGGTGGCCCAGGGGAAGTCCTCGGGCTCCCCGCCGGACACGACCCGGAGCCGGGCCCCCAGGGGGTCGCGGTCGGCGAGATGGCGGCGGACGAAGGCCTCGTTCACGATCACCGGGAGCTCGCCCCCGGCGCCGTCGTTCCACGCGAAGTCCCGCCCGCGCGCGAGGTCGCTCTCCAGCGACCCGAAGAACCCGGGTGAGACCACCGCGGCGTGACTCCGGGGGAGGTCCCGAACGGGGTCCTCCTCGCTCCCGGGGAGGGCCACGCGCACGGGGAGCGAGTAGATGCCCGGGAGGTAGCTCGCGACGGCGACGTCGGCGACCCCCGGGCGTCCCCGGAGCGCGTCGACCAGGCGGCGGTGGAAGGCGGGCACCTCCTCGTCGGCGTAGGCGTCGGGGCGGAGCTCGTAGCGGGCCGTGAGCACGCTCCCGGTGGCGTACGTGCCGTCGGTCCGGAGGGAGGACACGGCCCCCCGCACCATGAGGCCCGACATGACCAGCAGGGCGCCCGAGAGGGCGATCTCGCCGACCACCAGCCAGCGGCTCAGGCGGCCGATCCGGAAGGCGGAGGCGCCGCGCCCGCCGTCCCGGAGGGCCGGCCCCGGATGGAGGCGCCCCGACTGGACGGCCGGCACGATCCCGGTGCCCGCGGCGGCCAGCGCGACCATCCCCGCTCCGAAGGCGAGGACCGCGATGTCCACCCGCACGTCCATCCAGTGGGCGAGCAGGCCCGCCGTCTCGACCTCGAAGACCCGGACGGCGAGGACCGTCAGACCCAGGGCGACGGCGCCCGCCAGCGCCGACAGCACCGCGGCCTCCGTGAGGTGCTCCGCCACGATCCGCCCGCGCCCGGCGCCGAGGGCGACCCGCACCGCCGTCTCGCGGCTCCTGTGCAGCGCCCTCGCCAGCAGGAGGTTGAGGACGTCCGCGCACGCGATCACGAGGACGAAGCCGACCACGACGAGCATGACCCCGAGCATGCGGCGGGCCTCTGGAGCGATCAGGCCGTCGCGCCAGAGCTCGGCCGCGACGCCGCCCCCCGGACCGAGGTCCTCCCCCCGCTCCCGCAGCGACTCGTTGAGGACCGCCACCTGGGCCTGGATGCGCTCGAGGGGGACGCCGGGCGCGAGCCTTCCCACCGCCTGATGGGAGGCCGTCGCGGCCGCCGCCGAGTCGGCCGGGTCCATGGGCGCCCAGACCTCCGCGCCCGTGGGGTACTGGTACCCCTCCGGCATCACGCCCACGACGGTGCGCGGCTCCCCGTCGAGCCGGACGGACCGCCCGAGGACGGACCGGTCCCCTCCGAAGCGGCGCGTCCACAGGCCCCACCCCAGGACGACGGGGGCCGGCCCGAGGCGCGCGTCCTCCTCCGTGAAGGTGCGCCCCAGCGCGGGGTCCACCCCGAAGGCCCGGAAGACCCCGGGCGACACGAGCGTCGCCGCGACCCGCTCGGCCGGGTGCTCCTCGTCGCTGAGGTCGACCCACTCGAAGTCGTAGACGCCGGCCGCTTCGAGGCCGTCCATCCCGTCCACCGCCGGCCACAGCCAGTCCAGGGGGGCGATCCCCACGTCGGTCGGGTTGAACCGCCGCCCGAAGTGCACCAGCCGATCGGCCCCGTCCACGTCCACGTTCCGGGTGATGCCGGCGACGACGGAGTACATGGTCGCCGGGGCGGCGACGCCGACGCCCAGCGCGACGACGGTGAAGGCGGTCTGGAGGGGGTGGCGCAGCGCTCCACGCATGGAGGCGACCGCCGCCGTCCCCGTCGCCTCGACCGCCCGCGCCGCCCGGACCGCGGCGTATCGGGCCCCGAGTCGCAGGGTGACACCGGCGAACCAGGCGGCCCGCCGGGGGCCGGGGGCGCGCCGGCTCCACTCCTCCAGGAGGTCGCCCACCATGCTCCGCCCGCGCACGCCGGGGGGGAGGGTCGCTTCCAGCACGCGCACGAAGGGTCTCGGAGGTCCCTCGGGAGCCCTCATCCCAGCACCCCCTCCAGCCCGGTCCAGAGCTCCCGCAACGTCCGGCGCGAGTCACGGAGGACCTCGATCCCCGGGTCGGTGACCCGGAAGCGGCGACGGGGCCGTCCGCCCCGCTCCGGGACGTCCGCTTCGTCCACCGACCACGCCACCCACCCCTTGTCCTCCATGCGGTCCAGCGTCCGGTAGAGCGCACCCCGGGAGACGGAGCGGTCGGCCAGGTCCTCGATGCGCGCCCGGAGGTCCAGCGCGGTGGCGTCGTCGCCGAGACGGAGGAGGGTGAGAAGGACGAGCTGCTCGAAATCGCCCAGGAAGACGGGGGTCGGCATCGATGTCTCCTTTGTATTCGTCGTGCGAAGCATACAATGGAGACAGCGGCGCGACAAGAGGGCGTGTCGGCCTCCGCCGGGGCGCGGGTTACGTCCGGCGGGTTCGTTCGTATGTTGTACCGCTGTCGGGCAACCACGAGAGGTGGGCATGAAGCATCCATGGATCGGGGCCACGGCCCTGCTGACGCTGCTGC
>JASFUL010000080.1:0-14329 GCA_050050315.1 Gemmatimonadota bacterium | reverse complement strand
GATGACGTGGGCGACGAACGACCCGGTGGCACTGGCGAACTGGCCCGTTCCTCCGGTGACCGTAACCTCGAGGAACGACTCGACACCGTCCCCCGGGAGAATGAAGTCCAGGCGGTGGGCCTCCCCACCGGTGATGTCGCCGAACACCTCGTCTCCGCCCGTCGTGGTCAGCACGACCTCACCCGTTGCCTCCGTCCCCGGCTCACAGGCCCCGGACTCGGCGTCGTGGCGGAACGCGTAGGGGTATCGGTCCTGCCCCAGGACCGGAGCCACCGGCCCGCCCGCCGGGCCCTGCGGACTGTAACGTGGCGCGGTCTGGATCAGGTCGCCCACGTCCCATGCGGCCGAGATGTCGATCGTCGACGCCCCGAGCGTGGACATGTCCCCCTCTCCTCCGACGTGGCCTCCGGCGACGGCGGGGCCTCCGCATTCCAGCTCCTGGTCCTTGGAGACGGCCCAGAGCAACGTCAGGTTCTCCTGACTCACCGTCAGGGGCCCCCCCGACGGACCCGCGGGGCCCGAGTCGTCCGATCCGCAGCCGAGGAGCAGGACGCAAACGACACCGGAAGCCACGATCCTTCGATCCGCGCGCATGGAAGCCTTCGCACTGGGGGTGAGCTGAACCCTCCACGGGTGCCGTCGGGGCGGACGCCATCATAGGGGTGGCTCGAGCAAGGGGCAATCAACCTTCCTTGACCTCGTCGTCCGTTCCCCCCTACCCTCGCTGCCTCATCCCGGAGTCCCTGGATCGTCCATCCATCGGGCGCGGCGCGACGGAGGAGGGGGCGTGCCATGAGATTCGAGAACCGGGTTGCCGTCGTCACCGGCGCTTCCCGAGGGATCGGGGCGGCCTGTGCCCTGGCCCTCGCCCGCGAGGGCTGCGCGATCGTGGCCGCCGCCAGGAGCGTGACGCCTCACCCGAAGCTACCCGGCACCCTTCAGGATACGGTGACCGCCGTGGAGGAAGTGGGCGCCCGGGCCATCGCCGCGCAGGTCGACGTGCGCGACGACTGGCAGGTAGCCGACATGGTGGAACGGGCCGTCGAGGCCTTCGGCCGGATCGACTACCTGGTCAACAACGCCGGCGCCGTCTACTGGGCTCCGCTCGCCGAGTGGCCCGTCGAGCGGTACGACCTGGTGATGGACGTGAACCTCCGGGGGGCGTTCCTCTGCAGCCGGGCCGTCCTGCCCGTCATGCGCGACCAGGGCTGCGGCCACGTGCTGATGATCTCGCCGCCGCTCAACGAGAAGGCTGCCGTGGGCAAGGCCCCCTACATCGCGAGCAAGTTCGGGACGACCCTTCTGGCGCGCGCCATCGACGCCGAGAACGCCGACGCCGGGGTGTGCGCTTCCGCCCTCTGGCCCATCACCGGGATCCGGACCGCCGCCACGGTGAATCTGCGACTGGGCTCCGAAGAGGAGTGGAGGACCCCGGACATCGTGGCCGACGCCGCGGCGGAGCTCCTGGCCCGGGACCCCCGCACGACCCGGTTCCGGGCCTGGCTGGACGAGGAAGTGCTGGCCGAGGCCGGAATCACCGATCTGGACCCGTACAGCTGCGTTCCGGGAAGCAGTCCGACGCCGATGTCGATCCGGCTGGTGGACCCGGACTGGGAGCGGGGCTGACCTGGGGCCTCCGATTGACGACCGTCGCACCCGGGCCTAGGGTCGGACATGGCCACCTCTCACACAGCGCGCCCGCACCTCCCCCCGGTCTCGCTGGGCTCCGTCCTCGTCCTCGCCGCCGGGCTCCTCCCGACGAGCCTCACCGCCCAGGTCACGCCGACCACGGAGTCCGCCTCCGAGCGCATCGAAGGGCTGGTGGCGGCCATGACCCTGGACGAGAAGGTGTCCCTGCTCCACGGGGTCCGGGATCCCGAGAGCCTGGGTCAGGCCGGGTACATCCCCGGTGTGCCCCGCCTGGGGATTCCGCCCCTGCGGCTCTCCGACGGCCCCGCGGGCATTCGCGTGACGTCCCCGGCCACGGCCCTTCCAGCGCCGGTCGCCCTGGCCTCGACGTTCTCGCCCGAGTTGGCCCGGGAGTACGGGCGCATCATCGGCCGGGACGGGCGGGCCCGAGGCCAGGACGTCCTCCTGGCACCCATGGTGAATCTGGTCCGGGTGCCCCACGCCGGACGCAACTTCGAGACGCTGGGAGAGGATCCCTTCCTGGCGGCACGCCTGGTGGAGGCCGAGGTGGCCGGTGTCCAGGAAGAGGGGCTCATCGCCACCGTCAAGCACTTCGTGGCCAACAACCAGGAGAACGAGCGCCACTCGGTGAGCGCCGAGGTGGACGACCGCACCCTCCACGAGATGTACCTGCCGGGATTCGAGGCGGCCATCCGGGCGGGGGCCGGGTCGGTCATGGCCTCGTACAACCGGGTCAACGGCACCTACGCCGCCGAGAACGCCCGGGTGCTGGACGACATCCTCCGGGGCGAATGGGGCTTCGACGGATTCGTCGTGTCCGACTGGGGCGCGACCCACAGCATGATCCCGTCCCTCACGGCGGGCATGGAGATGGAGATGCCCTCCGGTCGCCACTACGCCGGCCTCGCCGACGCGGTGCGCTCCGGCGAGCTGGACGAGGCATTCGTCGACCGGGCGGTGCGCCGGATCCTGGTGCCCATGGAGCGCCTGGGCTTCCTGGACGGATCGGAGGCGGCGCGTCCCGTCCCGGACGTGCCCACGTCGTCCGACGGAGCACGACGGATCGCCGTGGCCGGGGCCGTCCTGCTGAAGAACGAGGGGGATGTGCTGCCCCTGGGCCCGGAGGACCTGGCGGACCTGGCCGTCCTGGGCCCCACGGCCGCGCAGCTCCTGGTGGGCGGCGGGGGCAGCGCCCGGGTCCGGCCCATGCACCGGGGCAGCCCGCTCGAGGCGCTGCGAGGGGCCGCGAGCGCCTCGTCGGGGATCGCCTACGCGCGGGGCTACGACGTGGACGGGGACGTGGTGCCCACCTCGGCCCTGGCTCCGCTGCCGGACGCTCCGGCCGGGCAGGCAGGAGGGGGTGGCCTGCTGCGCGCCCCGGCCGGCGGAGGTCCCGCCGCCGTGGACGCAACCGTGGACTTCACGGGTGCCGAGGCCCTTCCGGCAGGCACCTCGGTGACGTGGACCGGGACCCTCACCGCTCCCGTCACCGGTGAGTACGAGCTCCGTCTCCAGACGTCCGGCGGCCGGGGCACCCTGAACCTGGACAGCGTGCCCGAAGAGCGTGGGCGGCGGAGCGGCTTCTTCGGAGCCTCTCTCCTCCCCACCGCCGACGGCTTCACCAATCCGGCCCTGCCCGCGCACCTGGAAGCCGGCACGCCGCGACCGATCTTCATCACGGCCACGGCGCCCGACGACGCCCCCATGGAGATCCGCCTGGCGTGGACCTCCGACGCCTCCCGGCGGGCCCGCATGGACGAGGCGGTGCGCCTGGCCCGGGACGCCCACACGGCCGTGGTCTTCGCCTACGACGAAGGCACCGAGGGGCGGGACCGGCCTGACCTCTCCCTGCCGGGCCTCCAGGACGACCTCATCCTGGCGGTGGCCCGGGCCAACCCACGCACCGTGGTCGTGCTCAACAACGGCGCCCCGGTGGAGATGCCGTGGGCCGACGACGTGGCCGCCATCCTCCAGATGTGGTATCCGGGCCAGGAGGGGGCGGAGGCCACGGCGGCCCTCCTCCTGGGCCGGGCGGCACCGGGCGGCAAGCTCCCCGTCACCTTCCCCCGGCGGGCCGGCGACGCCCCCACCAGCACGCCGGAGCGCTACCCCGGCGTGGACGGGCGGGGCCTCTACTCGGAAGGCATCTTCGTCGGATACCGCTGGTACGACGCCCGGGACGTGGAGCCCCTCTTCCCCTTCGGCCACGGGCTCTCCTACGTCGACTTCCGGTACGCCGACCTGGACGTACGGCCGGCCGACGGCGGCTTCGACGTCTCCTTCACGGTCACGAACACCGGGAGCCGGGACGCCGGGGAGGTGGCCCAGGTCTACGTGGGGGCGCCGGCGGATGCCCCCGTGCCCATGGCCGAGAAGGCCCTGGCCGCCTTCGAGAGGCTGACCCTCCCGGCGGGGGCGACCCGGAGCGTCACCCTCCACGTGGGGGCCCGGGAGATGTCCTTCTGGTCCACCGGGGAGGGTGGCTGGATCCTCCCCCCGGGGGAGCGGGAGGTCATGGTGGGCTCGTCGTCCCGGGACATCCGGCTACGAGGACGGGCGGCCCCCGGAGGCTGAGGCGCTGTTGCGGGTCGTCTCAGAACTTCCAGTACGCGCCCAGCACCCAGCGGTCGACGTCCCGCATGACGGCGTCGCGATCCTCGGGCTCGAAGACGTCGATGAACTCGACCCGGGTCCTCCGCCACTCAGCCCGGAAGCCCACGTCGGCGAGGGCGTCGTACTCGACTCCCGCGCCGAAGACGTACGCCGACTGGTTCTTGGTGATCAGGTCGTCCCGGTCCCGTGGCACGTGGACGACGCTCCCGTAGCCGCCGGTGAGGAAGGGCACCACTCCCGCCTCGCCCATCGCTCCGAGCGGTGCGCGGAGGTTGGCGAGCAGCTCCACCATGTACTGATCGGCGGAGAGCCTGTCCTGATCCGAGCGGATCTCGGGCCTCCCGTAGCCCACGCCGAGGCGAAAGGAGAGGAGAGGATGCACGAGCGTCTCCAGCTCCGCCCCCCAGATCACCACGCCCTCGACTTCGGGCAGCGCCTCGTCCTCGTCCCAGTCGAAGCCCCCCACCGCAAGGTCGACGCGAAGTCGTTTCGGAGCCTCGGGCATGGGGGGGTCGGCCAGCGCTTCCTGGGCCGCGAGCCCGCTCGAGGGAAGCCGCAGCGCGGGCCCCGCGGCCGTCACGACCAGCGCGGTGGACACCGCCGCGAGCAGGAGAGCCCACCTCCCCCTCCGGGTCGGGAGCGAAGCCCTCATCGCCTGCCCTGGGCCCGGAGCAACTGGGCCCGGGCGACCCGATAGCCGTAGAGGGCCTGGACGTAGTTCGTCCGGGCCCGGGTCACGGCCAGCTCGGCGTCGTTCAGCTCGACCTGCGTGCCCAGGCCGTTCGAGAAGCGGGTCTGGGCGATCTCCAGGGCCCGCTCCGCCCTGCGGACGTTGGAGCTTGAGGCGTCGATCCGCTCCCGCGCCGAGGCCAGGTTCCGGTGGGCCTGCTGGACCTCCAGACGCACCGACTCACGGAGCTGCTCCAGTCGGTAGCGCTCCCGCTCGAGGGCGGCCCGGGCCTGCTGGATCCGGCCCGCGCGCTCCCGGCCGTCGAAGATCGGCACCGACAGGGAGAGCCCCGCGCTGGCCGACTGGCTGAAGTCCCGCTCGGGCGGCAGCACGTCCGAGGAGCTCGCTCGGCGGAGGAAGCTGGCGGTGAGCGAAAGGGTCGGGAAGCCGGAACGGTCCTCCACGGCCAGGTTCTCCTCCTGGAGGCGGACCCGGATTCGCTGGCCCCGGAGGTCGGACCGGGAGTCCTGCGCCGTCTCCATCGCCCCGGCCATGGTGGGGGGCTCCCCTTCGGGCTCGCGGAGGGAGTCGGTGAGCTCGACGCGCTCGTCCAGCGAGAGGCCGATCACCCGCTTCAGACGGTCCCGGTCGAGGGCGAGCCGGTTCCGGGCCTCGATGACCAGCGGCCGGATGTTGTCCACCTCCACCTGGGCGGTGAGGAGGTCGAACTCGGAGGCGGTGCCCGCCCTCCGGAAGCTCTCCACCTGGTCGAGGCGGGAGCGGGCCGCCTCGAGGGCCCGCTCCTGGACCTCCAGGAGAGCCTGGTCGAGCAGCGCCTGGTAGTACGCGACCCTGGCGTCCAGCGCCACCTGGACGCGCGCGGCCTCCACCGAGGCGTCGCCCGCGTCGCGGCTGAGGCGCGCGGCCGACCGTGCCGGACCCAACGTCAGGTCCAGCAGCGGCTGCCGGAGGCCGAGGGCCAGGGAGTAGTCGTTGTCGTTCCCGATGCTGATCTGCTGGGTACCCTCGCCCGGCTGGTTGAAGAAGAGCACGGGCGTCTGGAGGTTCCGGGTGTAGCCGAAGTCCAGCGTCACCTCGGGCAGCGACCTCGCCCGCACCTCGGTCGCCAGCCCCTCGGCCCGCGCCCTCTCGGCCCGGGCCACGAGCACCTCCTCGTTCCGGACCACGGCCCGCTCCACCGCGTCGTCGATCGAGAGCCGCACGGTCGGCTGCTGGGCGTGGAGCGGGGCCCCGGCGGCCATCGCCGCCGTCAGCGCACTGGCGAACGTCGCGGGGTGCAGCCGAGCGCCTCTCATGATCCCTCCTGGGTCGCCTTCCGTGACTCCGCTCCGGAGCCGGTCATCCGGCGGAACGCCCCCGCGAGTCGGACGAGAGCCTCGTCCACGAGCTCGTAGAAGACCGGGACCACGAGCAGCGTGAGGGCCGTCGACGTGATCATTCCCCCGATGACCACCATGCCCAGGGGCCTCCGGCTCTCGGCTCCGGCGCCGAGGGCGAGGGCGATGGGAAGGACCCCGAAGATGATGCTGACCGAGGTCATGAGGATGGGGCGGAGCCGGACGGTCCCCGCCCGGATCACCGCGTCCCTTCGCTCGGCACCCTCGGCCCGGGCCTGGTTGGCGAAGTCCACCAACAGGATCGAGTTCTTCGTCACCAGCCCCATGAGCATGATGATCCCGATCATGGAGTAGATGTTCAGGGTCATGCCGAACATCGCGAGCGTCAGCACGGCCCCCACCAGGGCGAGGGGAAGGGCGAGCATGATGGTGAAGGGGTGGACGAAGCTCTCGAACTGGCCCGCGAGCACCAGGTAGATGGCCACGACGGCCATCATGAGGGCGAAGACCAGGCTCCCGAACGACTCCTGGAAGTCCTGGGTCTGTCCCGCCACCTCGGTCGCGAATCCGTCCGGTACGACGTCGCCGGCCGCCTCCTCCAGCTGGGCCAGCGCCTGGCCGAGGGGCACCCCCCGGGGGCTCGCCGACACGGTGATGGCCCGACCCCGGTTGAAGTGGTTGATCTGGTTGGGCCCCACGGTCGCGGTCAGCTCCACCACGTTGTCGAGCTGGACCAGACGGCCGCCGCCGCCCCGGACGTAGATGGAGCTCAGGTCCTGCGGCGTGGCGCGGAGGGAGTCCTGGAGCTGGACCACGACCTCGTAGCGCTCGGCCCCCTCCTTGTACTCGCTGAGGTCGCGGCCCCCCAGGAGGACCTGGAGGGTGGTCGCGATCTCCGCCACGTCCACCCCCAGGGACGCCGCCCGATCCCGGTCCACCGCCACCTCGAGTTGTGGCTTGTTGACCTCCACGTCGGTCTGGACGCCGATGAGACCCGCCAGGCCCCGGCCCCGGGCCTCGAGGGCCTCGGCCACGCGGGACAGCTCGATGAGGTCGGGGTGCTTCAGCACGTACTGGAGGGGCTGCTCGAAGCCCGACGGATCGAGGGAGTTGGGCGCGATGACGAAGACGTCCACGCCGGCCAGGTCGGCGACCCGCCGGCGCAGCTCGTCCATGACCTCGAACTGACCGCGCTCCCGCTCCTCCTCCATGCGGACGAAGAGCAGGCCCGACGTGACGTCCCCCGGACCCCCGAAGCTCAGCCCGATGGCCGAGAAGAAGGTGGCCACCTCCGGGATGTCGAGGAGGACCTGCTCGATGCGGCGCTGGTAGGCGTCGGTGTACTCCAGCGTGGCTCCCTCCGGAGCCTGCACCGTGACCAGGAACTGGCCCCGGTCCTCGGGCGGCACGAACTCCTTGCCCAGCGCCGCCATCATCCAGAGGCTGCCGCCGAGCGAAACCACGGCGAGGAGAACCACGAGGGCTCGCTGGTTCAGCGTCACCTCGAGGGTGGTACGGTACCACTCCGTGATCCGGTTCATCACGGCCTCGGCCGCGTCGAAGACGGCGTTCGTGCCCTCCTCGTGCGGCCTCAGGAAGCGGGAGCAGAGCATGGGGGTCAGCGTCAGCGCCACGAAGGCCGAGATCGCCACGGACATGGCCACGCTGAGGCCGAACTCCCGGAAGAGACGCCCCACGATTCCGGTGATGAAGGCGATGGGGAGGAAGACGATGATGAGGGTCAGGGAGATCGCGATGACGGCGAAGGCGATCTCCGACGCCCCGTTCCGGGCCGCCTGGACCGGGTCCTCGTGCTCGTCCTCCATGTGCCTGTACACGTTCTCCACCACGACGATGGCGTCGTCCACCACGATCCCGATGGCGAGCACCAGGGCCAGCAGGGTGAGGGTGTTGATGGAGAAGTCCAGGAGCTCCAGGGCCGCGAAGGTCCCCACGATGGAGACCGGGATGGCCACCGAGGGAATCAGCGTCGCCCGCCAGCTCCTCAGGAAGAGGAGGATGACGAAGAAGACCAGGACCAGGGCGATGAAGATCGTCTCCTGGACCTCCTCCACCGACCGCTCGATGAAGACGGCGTTGTTCACGGCCAGGTCGATCTGCCACCCGGCCGGCAGGTCGGGCCGGACCTCGTCGACGCTCTCCAGGATCCGGCGGGCCACGTCCACGGTGTTGGCGTCGGACTGTTTCACCACCCCCACGCCGACGGTCGGGTCGCCGTTGAAGCGGGCCAGCGTGCGCTCGCTCTCCACACCGGGCTCCGCCACGCCGACCTCCCGCAGGTGGACCGGGGCGCCGTTCCGCCACGCCACGATGAGGTCGTTGAACGCCTCGGGGCTCGCGAACTGACCCTCGGTCCGGACCGTGAACTCCCGACTCCGACCCTCCAGGCGTCCCGAGGGGAGGTCCACGTTCCGGGTCTGGAGCGCCCGCTGCACGTCGTTCACCGTGAGGCCGAACCCGGCCATCTTCTGAGCGTCGAGGCGAATCCGGACCGCGAACCGCTGACCCCCGCCGAGGATGACCGAGCCGACGCCAGGAAGCCCCTGGAGGCGCTCCTTCAGGTTGTTCTCGGCGTAGTCGTTGAGCTCGGTGAGCGGCACGCCGGGAGCCCGGATGGGGAGCCAGATGATGGGCTGGGCCTCGGGGTCCAGCTTGTCGATGACGGGGTCCTCGACGTCGTCGGGGAGCTGACCCCGGATTCGGCTCACCTTGGCCCGGATGTCCTGCAGAGCCAGGTCCGCGTCCCGGTCCAGCGTGAACTCGGCGGTGATGGAGCTGGCGTTGTCGGCGGAGATGGAGGTGAGGGTCTTGATGCCCTCCACCGTGTTGATCTCCTCCTCCAGCACCTCCGTCACCTCGGTCTCGACCACCTCCGGGCTGGCGCCGGGGAGGACGGTGCTCACCGACACGATGGGATACTCGATGTCCGGGAGCTCGCGGACGGGCAGGCTCCTGTAGCCCAGGACCCCCGCCAGCACGATGGCGATGGCGAAGACCGTCGCCAGGACGGGTCGGGAAATGGAGACGTCGGGAAGGAACACGGCTCAGCCCCCTCCCCCGTTCCCGCCCTCGGACGCTGGAGCTTCGCCGGCCGCCGTGTCCCCGACGGCCGTAGTGTCGAACCCGCCGTCGCCGGAGACCGAGAATTCGCTGATCCGGACCGGCACTCCGTCGCTCAGGCGCTGCTGCCCGGCCACCACCACCGTGTCCCCGGCCTCGACGCCGCTCACGACCTCGATCCGTCCGACGGTCCGGGTTCCGAGGGTCACGACCCTGCGTCGGGCGGTGTCGCCCTCCACCAGGTACACGGCGTCTTCGGTCCGTCCGGGCACGATGGCCGCCTCGGGGACCACGACCGCCTCCGGACGGAGCCCGAGCTCCAGGCGCACCTCGCCGAACTGCCCGGCCCGGAGCTCGCTCTCGGTGTTGGGCACCCGGGCCTTCACCGTCACGGTGCGGGTCTCCGTGTCCACCACGGGGCTCACGAAGACCACCTGGCCGACGAAGGTCCGCCCCGGCAGGCTCCGCACCCGGAAGTCCACCGGAGCGCCTTCCCGGATGCGGCCCACGTAGCGCTCGGGCACGGGGAAGTCGATCTCGAGGGGGTCGTCGTCCACCAGGACGAAGAGTGGGTCGCCCACCGCGAGGTAATCGCCGACGTCCACCGTTCGCTCACCCACCTGACCGGCGAAAGGGGCCTCGACGGTGGCGTCGTCGAGCCGCTCGCGAGCCAGCTCCAGTCGGGCCCGGGACTCCCTGAGGACCGCTTCCGCGGTCTCGGTCTGCGCCTCGATGTCGTCGAACGTCTGGGGGGAGATGGCCCCCTCCTCCAGGAGCTGACGGTTCCGGTCGAGGCGGCGACGGAGGTTGCGACTCTCGGTCTCCGCCCGGGCGACGGCCGCCTCGGCCACCTCCAGCTCGGCGCTCAGCTTGGTCGTGTCGAGGACCAGGAGAAGCTGACCGACGTCCACCCTGGTGCCCTCGCGGGCGGGGATGCTCACCACGCGCCCGGGCGACTCGGCCTTCACCGTGATCTGGGCCTCCGCCTCCATGGATCCCACGGCCCGCAAGGCCGCGACCACCGTGTCCGTCCGCGCCACCGTCACCTCCACCGGCGTCGCGGAGGCGCCGGGCCCGCCCTGCCGGGACGCGTCTCCAGCTTCCTCTCCACACGCGGGGGCGAAGAGGAGAACGAGGGTGAGCGTGGCGCTCCACTTGGCCGTTGTGCGGTTCACGTCGCTCCGTCCTTCCCGGGTGCCGAGCCGTCGGTGGGAGTGTGGACCGTACTCGGTATCGGGAGTCGTGTGCCGCCCGCACGGCTGCCGGTCCGGCGACCGCCCCGGTGAGGCCCGGTGCTCCACTCCGACGAACCGGGACCCGAATCCGGCTCCCACGAAGAGCGCGAGGCGCTTGCAGCGGGTGATCGCCCAGGCGATGATGGCGGGACCCAACGGAGAAGAACCATGGCCGACCCAGGATGACCGACGTTCCCCCCCCGATTCCCGTCGAGACGCCCTACGACGAGGTGCCCTACGAGAGCTCGAGCTTCCCCCAGTCCCACCCCGATCGCCTCGCCACCCTGGGGACGCTCTTCGGTCTCGACCCCGCCCCGGTGGATCGCTGCCGGGTCCTGGAGCTGGGTTGCGCCGCGGGTGCCAACCTGCTGCCCATGGCGTTCCACCTTCCCGGGAGCGAGTTCGTGGGGGTCGATGCCTCGGGGCGTCAGGTAGCCGAGGCACACGCCGTGGCCCGGAGGCTGGAGCTGGAGAACGTCCGGATCGAGCACGCGTCGATCCTCGACGTGGACGCCGGTTGGGGGGAGTTCGACTACCTGATATGCCACGGCGTCTTCGCGTGGGTGCCCGAGGCCGTCCAGGAGAAGATCCTTGCGATCGCGGCCGAGAACCTCCGTCCGCACGGGATCGCGTTCATCAGCTACAACACCTACCCGGGCTGGCACGTGCGCGAAGCGGTGCGTCACATGATGCTGTATCACGCCGACCGTTTCCCGGACGTCCCGGAGCGCATCGGGCAGGCCCGCGCGCTTCTGGAGTTCCTCGCGGAGAACGTCGATGCCGAGAGCTACTACGGAGCCGCGCTGGAAAGCGAGCTGAAGCTCGTGAATCGGGTTCGTGACTCCTACCTCTTCCACGACCACCTGGAAGAGGTGAACATGCCCCTCTACTTCCACGAGTTCGTCGCCCGCGCGAGCCGCCAGGGGCTGCGCTACCTGGCCGAGGCGGACTTCGCGACGATGCTGACGAGCGGGTTCCCGGCGAGCACGGCCGAGACGCTCCACCGGATCAGCCCGGACCTCGTGCACGCCGAGCAGTACATGGACTTCCTGCGGAACCGGTTCTTTCGCCAGACGCTGCTGTGCGACGCCCGCCTGGAGCTCGAGCGCGAGCTCGATGGTTCGAGCCTGGCGGGGCTGCTGCTGGCGTCCCTGGTCGTGCCCGAGGACCCGTCCGAGGAGGAGGATCCGCCCTCCGAGGGCCTGCCGGCCTTCAAGACGCCCGACGGTCGCCGGGTCACCACCAGCTTCCCTCTCACCCACGCCGTGCTCGAGGTCCTGGCCGAGCAGTGGCCGCGGGCCCTCGACCAGGACACCCTCCGGGCGCTCGCGTGCGAGCGACTCGATGGGGCGCTGGACCTCCCCCTCGAGGAGGCGTGGGAGGTCGTTCTGGGCGACATGCTGCACTGCTATTCCCAAGGCGCCGTCGAGCTACGTACGTGGCAGGCGCCGTGCGAGAATCGGGTCGGCGAGCGTCCTCGAGTCAGCAATCTGGTGGCGGAGCAGGTGCGCACGACCGAGGTGGTCACCAATCAGCTGCACATGCCCGTCCGGTTGGACGCCGCCTCGAAGTGTCTGGTCCCGATGCTGGACGGGACGCGGGACCGGGCGGCCCTGCTGGCGGGACTGGTGGATTGCGTAGCCCGGGGGGAGCTGAACGTGACGGAAGACGGCCGGGAGGTCACGGACCAGGAGGTGCTGCGCGCCGGGCTGGGGGAGGCCCTGAACGGGGCGCTGAAGTCGTTCGCGCGAGCCGGCCTGTTGGTGGGTTGAGGGGGGGAGCACTCATGTCCACGAATCCTTCCGCCACCACCATGCTCCGGGAGGAGCATCGACTCATCCTCCGCGTGGCCGGGGCCCTCGAGCGCCTTCTCGACTCGGCGGCCGGGGGCGAGCCCGACTGGATGGCCCTGGAGCGTAGCGTCGAGTTCCTCCGTCGGTTCGCGGACCTGTGTCACCACGGGAAGGAGGAGGACCTCCTCTTCACCGAGCTCGAGGACCAGGGACTGCCCCGTGACACCGGCCCGATCGCCGTGATGCTCCACGAGCACCGCCAGGGGAGGGCGCTGGTCCAGGCCATGGACCGGGCGTTGGCTGGGGCACGGGAGGCCGACGAGGCCGCCATGGCACGGCTGGTGAACGCGGGCCGGGACTACGTGGACCTGATCCGGGGCCACATCCGGAAGGAGGACGACGTCCTGTTCGCCATGGCGGACCAGATGGTGGTGGGCCCGGCCTGTCGTCGTCTGTGCGACGCCTACCAGGACGCGTGCGCACGTCGCTTCGAGGGGGCCACCAAGGATCAGCTCGAGGCCCTGGGAGAGGAGATCGTGGCGGCGGGTGCGCGCTCGGCCGAGGACCGCTAAGCTCATCCTTCCGACGGGCCGCTTCGTCCCACGAACCTTCCAGCGCCATGTTCGACGACATTCTCGACAGCCCTTCTCCGGTCGCGGACCGCGTCCGCGCACGCCTCGTGGCGGCGGGGCACCGCTTCCACGCCAACGACAACATCGCCGGCTTCCTCGAGCCCGGTGAGCTCGACGCGATCCAGGCCGAGGTCGAGACCGCGCTGCAGGGGGTCCTGCGGGCGCTGGTCATCGACACCGAGAACGATCACAACACCCAGGACACCCCGAGGCGCGTGGCCAAGATGTTCGTGCGCGAGGTGTTCGTGGGACGCTACACGGAGGCTCCGCCGGTGACGGCGTTCCCGAACGTGGCGGGGCTGAGCGAGCTGATGATCGTGGGACCGGTCACCGTCCGCAGCGCCTGCTCGCACCACCTCTGCCCCATCATCGGCAAGGTCTGGGTCGGGGTGCTGCCCAACGAGAGCTCGGATCTCATCGGGCTCTCCAAGTACGCGCGTATGGTCGAGTGGATCATGTCCCGGCCCCAGATCCAGGAGGAGGCCATCGCCCAGCTCGCCGACGAGCTCCAGGAGAAGATGCGGCCGGACGGCCTGGCCATCGTCATGAAGGCCGACCACTTCTGCATGCAATGGCGCGGCGTCCGGGACATGGATTCGAAGATGACGAACAGCGTCATGCGCGGTTCGTTCCTGAAGAACGAGGGACTCCGGCGGGAGTTCCTCGCGCTCCTCGCCAACCAGCAGGAAGGGGGTCGCTGATGCTCGTCCGACTCGTGTACGCCAGCCGTGCGGTCGGCCCGATCGACCGGAAGATGCTCGACACGATCCTGGAGCAGTCCCGGCCCGCCAACGAAGAGGCGGGCATCACGGGAATGCTCTGCGCGTGCGAGGACTCGAACACCTTCCTGCAGGCTCTCGAGGGCGGGCGGACGCAGGTCAACGCCCTGTACGAGCACATCGTGTGCGACGAGCGCCACGAGGCCGTGACCCTGCTCGCGTACGACGAGATCGAGGAACGCCGCTTCGCGAACTGGCGCATGGGCCGCGTCGATCTGAGCCGGGTGAATCCGGGCCAGATCCTCCGGCACGCCGAGCACGCCGCCCTCGACCCCATGACGCTGTCGGCTCGACAGGCCACGGCGCTGCTCGTGGACTTCGCCGAGACGCTGGCCGGAGGCTGACGCGCCGCGGCTGTAGCCTCCCACAGGACCCCCCTGTCCACGGAGCCGTCCGCCACCGCCATGCTCCGGGAGGAGCATCGACTCATCCTCCGCGTGGCCGGGGCCCTCGAGCGCCTCCTCGACTCGGCGGCCGCCGGCGAGCCCGACTGGAGCTCGAGGACCAGGGACTGCCCC